>NZ_JBMQOC010000039.1:0-83151 GCF_053550995.1 Parapedobacter sp. | reverse complement strand
TTCTGGCAGAGCCGCGAACGTTATAAGACCCAGCAGGAGTTGGAATCCGTCGCGATGGAATTCCGCCGCCGCCGGATACCCATCGACAACATGGTGCAAGACTGGTCGTATTGGCGGGAGCATGATTGGGGCAGCCATGATTTCGACCCAGCAAGGTTTCCCGACCCCGACGGCATGGTGCGCCGCCTCCGCGAAAACCACCTCCACCTCATGATATCGGTGTGGCCGAAAATCAACGAAGCATCCAGTGTATACCCGCGGTTCCGCAACGGCGGGTGGCTATACCGCCGCAACATCTTCGATGGCCGCCGCGATTGGATCGGCGAGGGATATACCTCTACGTTCTACGACCCTTTCAATGCGGAAGCGCGCGGGGCATTCTGGAATCTGATGAACGAGAAACTATACCAAAAAGGAATCGAAGCCTGGTGGATGGATGCCAGCGAGCCCGATATCCACTCCAACATCAACATCGCCGCGCGCAAATCGGTCATGCAACCCGCCATTGGCTCGTCGGCGCGGTATTACAACGCCTTCCCGTTGGTGAATGCCCAGGGAATATATGAAGGCCAGCGTGGCACCGACCCCAATAAACGGGTTTTCATCCTTACCCGTTCCTACTTTGCCGGCCAGCAGCGGTATGCCGCTGCGGCGTGGAGCGGCGATATCTCGTCACGCTGGCACGACATGAAAGACCAGATCGCCGCCGGCGTCAACTTTTCGATGTCGGGCACCCCCTATTGGACCATGGATGCCGGCGGATTCCTCGTGGAACGGCGCTTCCACGATCCAACTAAGGAAGACCGGGAAGCCTGGCGCGAGCTCAACACCCGATGGTACCAGTACGGCGCGTTTCTTCCCATTTTCAGGGCGCACGGACAGTTCCCATACCGCGAGCCCTTCCACATCGCACCCGAAGGCCATCCGGCGTACCGCAGTATGTGCTACTACATTGCGTTGCGTTACCGGCTACTTCCCTACATCTATTCGCTGGCCGGCAACACGTACCTGCACAACGGCACGATGCTCCGGGGCTTGGCCATGGACTTCCCCCACGATACCCAAGCGTTGGATATCAACGACCAGTTCCTGTTTGGCCCCTCCCTGTTGGTCAACCCCGTTACCCAGCGCGAGGCCAGGTCGCGCCCGCTCTATTTGCCCGAGGGCGCCGGCTGGTATGATTTCTATCGGGGCACCTACTACCCGGGCGGCCAACAGTTGGAAGCGCCAGCGCCTTACGAGCGTATGCCGCTGTTCGCCAAGTCGGGAAGCATCATTCCCCTCGGCCCGGATTTGCAATACACCGATGAAAAGCCGGCCAGCGAGGTCACCCTTTTGGTATATGCCGGCGATGATGGCCATTTTGAGCTCTACGAAGACCAGGGTACCACCTATGACTACGAGCGCGGCAAGTTCACCACCATTGCGATCGACTATAACGATGCCACGGGTGAGCTCCGCATCGGCGACCGACAGGGTGCCTTTGAAGGGATGCTGCATCGCCGGATATTCCGCATCGCCTATGTGCACCCCGGCGCGGCGCACGGTTTCGATACCCCCTTACACATCACCAAGACAATAAGCTACAGCGGAAAGGAGGCACAGATCGATTTGAAAAAATAAACATGCAAAAAACTAGTGCGGCCAGGAGCAGCCAGCGCTAAAAAATAACGTTCAATCATTCAGTTATAAACATAATACCATGCATTTAATTTTCCATAAACAGTACACGCGACGGCTGCTACACCTCACCATGGGCTGCCTCGCCATCGGCCTTTCGGTGCCCGGGAGCGCCGCATATGCAGGCGCCAAGACCACAGCCCATGCCGTTGGATACCCACCCGCCATCCAGCAACAGGTGAGCGGCACCGTCGTTGACGATACCGGTGTACCGTTGGCCGGTGTTACGGTGGTCGAAAAGAACACCCATACGACCACCACGACCGACACCGACGGCAAATTCCAGCTGTCCATATCCTCCGCAAGCGCCATCCTCGTGTTTTCATCGGTAGGCTACGACGCCCGGGAGATTTCCGTTGGCAGCCAACCGATCATCAACGTCACGTTAGTCCCGTCGGTCAACATCTTAGAGGAGCTGGTCGTTGTGGGGTACGGTACCCAGAAAAGAAAGTTGACCACCGGCGCTATGGTGCAGGTGAAAGGCGACGATATCCAGAAGCTGAGCACCACGAGCGTGGCCAACGCCCTGCAAAGCCAGTCGCCGGGTGTGCAGATCACCCAGTCATCCGGTATGCCCGGCGAGGGATTCAAAATCAACATCCGCGGTATCGGTACCATCGGCGATTCACAGCCGCTGTATGTCATCGACAACGTGATCGGCGGCGATATCAACAGCCTCAACCCGTCCGACATCGAATCCATCGATATCCTGAAAGACGCCGCCTCGGCGGCCATCTACGGGGCCCCGGCCGCCAACGGTGTGGTTTTCATCACCACCAGGCAGGGGAAAGCAGGGAAGACCACCCTCCATTACGATGCCTTCATCGGTTGGCAAAATGCCTACAAAATGCCTTCGCTGCTCACGGCCAAGGAATACATGGCCATCCAGGATGAGCGTCGGTTCAATGAAGGGTTGGCCCCCTATGATTGGGCATCGCTCATCCCCAACCAATACGAACAGATCCAGAACGGCACCTGGAACGGCACGAATTGGCTCGAAGCGATCCATCAAGACAACGCCTTGACACAAAACCACGCCATTAACCTTACGGGGGGCAACGAGCGGTCCACATTTTCGCTGGGTTACTCCGTGGCTTCGCAAGACGGGATTTTCGGCAAGCCGGTAGCACCCCACCTCAACCGGCACACCGTGCGCATCAACTCCGACCACGTCATCCTCAAAAACGATGGCCTCGATATCCTGAAGTTTGGCGAAAACGTAACGTATACCTACCGGGCCAACGCGGGCATCGGCATTGGTAACATCTACTGGAACGATGTTCACAACATGATGGTGGGCAATCCGCTGATGCCGGTCTACAACACAGACGGCGAATACTACGACCATGCCAGCAAAATTGCCGACGGCTGGGCTTTTGACGGCGCCACCGCCAACCCCATAGCGGATATGGTGTACCGTCGCGGCCAGAACGAAAGCAAGAACCATTCGGTCATGGCCAATGCGTATCTGGAAATCCAGCCGTTGAAAGACCTCCGTTTCCGCAGCAATTTCGGCTACCGTTTGAACGCGTCGTCATACCGTTCGTATACACCCACATTCCACTTATCCACCACCTCTATCAATGACATCGACGACCTTTCTCAAAACCAGAGCGTAGGCTATGCTTGGTTGCTGGAAAACACGTTGGCTTACCGCCGCACGCTTGGCAATGGACATGAACTCGATGCGGTGGTAGGTCAGTCCATCGAGCACTGGGGGCTTGGTGAAGACCTGAGCGTCAACACCACCAACTCCTCGTTCCCCGGAAGCTGGAAGCAGGCTTACGTAGGCAACTGGACACCCTATCCCGGGTACACCCCCGCCATCGGCGGCGGGCACTGGGGCGACGATAAATTCGCCGCCTTTTTCGGGCGGATCAATTACAACTATAAGGAAACTTACATGGCCTCGTTTATTATGCGGGCAGACGCGTCGTCCAATTTCAACCGTAATTACCGCTGGGGTTACTTCCCCTCTGTCTCGGCGGGTTGGAATGTCACCAACGAGTCGTTTATGGAGGAGGCATCCACGTGGCTGAATTACCTTAAACTGCGCGCCAGTTGGGGCCAGAACGGCAATGCCCGTATCGACCCCTTCCAGTATTTAGCCACCGTATCTATCGACAATAACAACGGCTATTATTTCGGCAATGACAAAAACACGCTGCTCAATGGCGCCTATCCAGACATCCTCCCCAATGAGGTGGTGTCTTGGGAAACCTCCGAGCAGCTCAACATCGGTTTCGATGCCCGGTTTGCGCAAAACCGCCTCGGTGTCGTATTCGACTGGTATCGCAAATCCACCATCGATTGGCTGCTGGTTGCACCCGTATTGGCCATCTATGGCACGAACCCACCGTTCATCAACGGTGGCGATATCGAAAACCAAGGCATCGAACTGGGCTTGAACTGGAACGAATCGTTCAATGATTTCACGTACAGCATCAACCTCAACGGTGCCTACAACCGCAACCGCGTGGTACGTATCGACAACACCGAAAAGCTGATCGAAGGCGAGGCCAACGTATTAAGCCAGGGCACACTGCCCATGTACCGCGCCCAAGTAGGTTACCCGGTGGGATACTTCTATGGATTCAAAACGGACGGGATTTTCCAGACAGACGAGCAGATCGCTGGCTACCGTGCCCGCGGGCATGGCGTATTGGAAACTGCCCAACCGGGTGATGTCATTTTCGTCGACGCCAACGGTGATGGCTCCATCACCAATGCTGATAAGGTACAGATTGGCAACCCCCATCCCGATTTCACCGCCGGACTCAACATTTCACTCGGCTATAAAGGCATCGACCTCAGCCTAACGGCATTCGGTGCCTTCGGCCACCAAATCGCCAAATCTTACCGATCCTTTGCGGATAGCCCGCTACAGAATTACACCACGGAAGTTTTCCAGCGCTGGCATGGCGAGGGTACCTCAAACCGGTATCCACGGCTCACCAATGGCAGCCATACCAATGGCCAATACGTTTCGGACATTTACATCGAGGATGCCGACTTCCTCAAGATCCAGAACATTACACTCGGGTATGACCTCAAGTCGGTATTCTCCAAATTGCCGGTGGGCCAAGCCCGGCTGTACGTGTCGGCACAAAACCTATATACGTTTACCGGCTACTCGGGTATGGATCCCGAAATCGGGTACGGCGACACACGGGGATGGGTTTCGGGCATCGACCTCGGTTTCTATCCAAGCCCGCGCAACCTCATCATCGGGCTCAATGTTAACTTCTAGTACGCAAAGACATGAAACGAATAATCGCAATAATCCTAGGCATCGTTACACTATCCAGCTGTGAAAGCTTCCTGGATACGGAACACTACAGCAAAAAGAACACCGGCAATTTCCCGATCAATGCCACCGATGCCGAGCAGATGATCACCGGTATCTATTCCACTTTCAGCACGGCCATTGCCGATGCGGCGCATACCCATTTCTACACGGCCGAGCTGGCTTCTGACGACCGCTTCGGCGGAGGTGGCGAAAACGACCGCGACATGCATGGGCTCGACCACCTGATGAACACGCAGCCCAACCGGTTCCTATCCTTCTGGCGGGCACGTTACCAAGGTATTTTCCGGGCCAATACGGCAATCGCCACCCTCGACAACGTGACCGAGTGGGAAACCGAGACCCAACGGAACCAGTTGCTTGGCGAAGCCCATTTCTTACGCGCCATATTCTATTTCGAGCTTTCGCAGCTTTTCGGAGAGGTGCCATTGGTGATCGTTCCTGAGGCCGAGAACCTCCCCAAAGCGCCCGCAGCGGAAACATATGGGCAGATTGCCTACGACCTCCAGCAGGCCATATCGCTGCTCCCCGCCGTGCCCTATACACAAACGGTGGCTGGCCATGCCACCCGGTGGGCCGCGCAGGCCCTGGCAGCCCGCGTATTCCTATTCTATACGGGCTACTACGGCCAAACTACGTTACCCGTGGCAGGCGGCGGTGAGCTAGACAACGCGCAGATCGTCAATTGGCTTAACGACTGCATCGCCAACAGCGGGCACGGTTTGGTTGATGACTTCAGGAACCTTTGGCCTTATACCAATGAATACACGGCGGCCGACTACGAGTACGTTAAAGACAACGGATTGAAGTGGGTAGGCGATGGAAATAAAGAGACGGTGTTTGCCATCAAGTTCGGCACACTTGTCGATTGGGGCGACCAATACAAGCTGGGTTACTCCAACCAATATGTGCTGCACTTCGGCCTGCGGTCCAATAACGGGCAGGCCGGTACGTTCCCCTTCGGGCAGGGCTGGGGTGCCGGCCCGGTAAACACCGCGCTTTGGTCGCAGTGGCGGCAGGCCGAGCCCACCGATATCCGCCGCACCGCCTCCATTATCGACGTGGATAACGACCTCGAGGATTACATCTATGGGGCGGACGCCCAAATGGAAGAAACCGGGTTCTGGCAGAAAAAGTACATCCCCGTTACCGCCTATGACGACGGCAATCTGCTCCCTTCCTATGCCATCCTGAAAGATGCCGCACCCACCGACATGCAGCTCGCCCATACGCAAGACCACGTGCTGATCCGCTTTGCCGATGTGCTGCTGATGCACTCGGAGCTCACCCAAACCGCCGAGGGGCTCACCAAGGTGAGGGCACGCGCAGGTTTGACGGCCGTTGCCTATTCCTTGGAGGCGCTGAAGCGCGAACGCCGTTGGGAACTGGCCTTTGAAGGCCTCCGTTATTTCGACCTGATGCGCTGGCATGATGCGGCTGATGCCCTGGCAGCACAGGAAGGGGTAGCCATCAAAAACAAAGGGATAGACACCCAGATGCGGGGCTTCGGTGGTGGCTACCGCGCGCGGTACGAGGCTACCGGCGGCTTCTGGCCCATCCCCCAAAATGAGATTGCCCTATCAGACGGGGTATTGGTACAGAATGCCGGATGGGGTACGCCCGCAGATGAATTTCCGGGATGGTAAAACTAAAAAGGAAGAATACGATGAAAACCTTCATAACGAAATGGGCCCACTGGGCCTTCGCACTACTGGTCGCGTTTTCGGCCTGCGAGCCGATCGAAGACCGTATGGAAATGAGTGGAGCCATCACGGCCGAGCAACTCGACGTCACGGCCACACTCATACAGGTCGATGGAAAAAACTCGAACAAAGTCGCACTGGACAACCGCAGCCCCGTGCTCTCGTCGTGGAACTATGGTACCGGCGTAACGCAACGGAAAACAGATACGGTGCTGCTGGTTACCACCGGCGAGAATAAGATTGAGTTTACCGGCCTTAACGCCGATGGCACCAAGGTGACCAAAACGCTGACGGTACATGTGGACGAGCTGACGTTTGACGTACCGCTGGAATGGGGTTACCTCACGGGCGGATCGGAGAAAACATGGGTATGGGACGACAGCCAGCCCGCCGTGTGGGGCAACGGCGGTTACCTCGGTAGCCGTAAGCCCGAATGGTGGATGCTTTCCGTCGCCGATATCGACGGCCAAGCGCCGGGCGAAGGCGATGGCGCCAGCATGGTATTCGCGCTCAGCGGATCGAGACTTACCAAGGTCAAAAGCAACGGTGATACTGAAGCGGGCACGTTTTCGTTCGACATGACGAAAATCACCACCCTCGACAATGGCGATGTATGGGCCAAGGGCAAGCTCACGACGCGCGGGGTGACTGTACTCTGCGGCAAGTCGCCCGATGAGGGCAGCGCGCCGGTTTATGAATACGATATCCTGATCATCAATGGCGACCAGCTCGTGCTGAGCTATGCCCCTCCGGGCACGGGGGCTTGGGGAGCCGCCTATTTCTGGGTGTTCAGGGCTGAATAGCAACCCCTTTCTCGGGTTTGATGTGCCGGCGATCGGGGTATTGCCGGCACATTTTTATTTGGCCAAACGCGGCAAGTTGCCGGGGCCATCGCCATCGTCGCCATTTTTTTGTATCATTGTGTAGTAAAGTCGATATACCATGAAGATGAAGCACCCCCTCCCCAAGCTCATGCTCCTACCGCTGATCGTGGCCGCCTTCACATTCCACGCCTGCATGACGGTTTCGTATGTAGGGGGTCGCTACCAACCAACGGAGCAAGTGGATGTTTATTATGCCGAGAAGGATGTCAAAAGGGCATACCGGGTCATCGGGCATCTCTCCGAGCAAGTCAGCGGACTAAAAGGGGACGATCGCGCCAAGGAGCGAATCATTGCGAAGGGCCGCGAAGTCGGCGCCGATGGTGTCATCATCCTGGGGTTCGCGTACAGTGGTGCTAAAGAAACCGAAGAATACCAGAAAGCCCAAGCCATCAAATATGTGGAGTAAACCCCAGAGGGTACCGCTAGAGAAAGAAAGGATGCTCATGAAAAGAAACCTCATTGCCATGGCCATTATCCTGCTGGCCAGCGCTTCGCTAAACGCCCAGCAAAACATTAATTACGACGAGTCTAAGGTACCCGATTACGTATTGCCCGAGCTTTTGGTCACCTCGGACGGCAAGGCCATCACGTCGGCGCGCCAATGGGAAAAGCTTCGGCGCCCGGAACTGCTGGAGCTGTTCGCTTCGCAGATGTATGGCCGTACACCCGACGATTCGGGCATTTCGGTACGTTACGAGCTGCTGGCCGAAAACCCGGCCGGTTTGGGGGGCAAGGCCACCATTAAGCAGGTCAAGTTTATTTTCAGTAACGGCAAAAAAGAGCTGGAAGCTTTGTTATTGTTGCTACTACCCAATGGCAGCGTGGGTAAAGTTCCTGTGTTTGTAGGCTATAATTACAAAGGCAACCACAGCACGCTCAGCGACACGACAATCCAATATTCGGATAACTTCACCTTGGTTAAACCCGCTGGCCACCCCGATTGGGAACGGGCCTGCCAAGCGAGCCGGTGGTCGTATGATGATATCATCGACCGCGGGTATGCGGTAGCTACCATGTGCTACCACGATATCTTTCCGGATAAACCGGGCTTGAAGGACCACAGCGTGATCTCTTTGTTTAAGGGTTACGGTACCCAGCCGGAGGCACCGGATGAATGGCAGGCCATCGGCGCGTGGGCGTGGGGTTCGAGCCAGATGGTTGATTATCTCCTTACCGAGCCACGCATCGACAGCCACAAGATCGCCATCATGGGCCACTCGCGGCAGGGCAAAGCCGCCTTATGGGCCGGCGCCCAAGATACCCGTTTCAGCGTGGTCATTTCCAATGATTCCGGCGAGGGTGGCGCAGCCCTTTCGCGCCGCGAATATGGCGAGAGCATCGAGCGGGTAAGCAGCATCCAACCGTCGTGGTTCTGCCCTGCTTTCAATCAATACCGCGGCAAAGAGCAGGAGCGGCCCATTGACCAGCACCAATTGATTGCGCTGATGGCTCCCCGTGCGGTTTATGTGGCCAGCGCGGTGGAAGACCGGTGGGCTGACCCCAAAGGGGAGTACTTAGCAGCCTACCATGCCAGTCCCGCCTACACGCTGTACGGCCTAAAAGGACTGGACTCTAACGTCATGCCCCACCTCCATGAGCCCATCCTGAACGATATTGGCTACCATATCCGGGCAGGTAAACACGATGTGACGCGGTATGATTGGCTGGCGTTTTTGGATTTCGCCGATAAACACTTCAAGGCAGCTGATTAACGGCACGCCTGTTTGGCTAAAAAAGAAAGGTTTCCAAACGGGGAGAATGGAAACCTTTACAAACCAATTATAAACCTAATTATGAAGTGACAAATATCTGGCTATTCCTTCAAACAACTGTACTGTACCTACCTGCTACCCTTTTCGTACCATAACCTTTCGGCTCCCCTACTACTCCAAGGTAGGGTTAAATGACCCACCCCAATTGTTGTTCTGCTCAATGCTCGGGTTCCGGTCGATCACGCTCTCCTGGATCGGGAAGAAATAATAGGTTTCCGGAACGGCATTGACGCGGACGCCGGACAGGGGAACCTGCAGCAGGCTGTATTTGAAATCATCCTCCTGCAACGCGTAGGCCGCCGCCTGCGTGCGCGCTTCGGTGATAGACATTTCCGTACCGTCGTCTTTAACCGCTATGGCTTCGACTCCATGTTTGGTGCTGCCATCCAGGCGTTCCAACATCCGTAGCCGTCTCAAGTCCCAGAACCGATGCCCTTCAAAGCAAAACTCGATATTTCGCTCAGCCAGGATCGCTTCCCGCATTTCAGTTCTCGACGATGCCATAATGCCGTAATTGCCGTCGGCACCGGGCGCTATGCCGGCTGTATCCGAAACGCTTCCATTAGGCAAGCTGCGACCGTAGCTGATCGGCCTCGTGGCCGCTGTAAATCGTCTCCACCGTGAAGGATGCCAAGGCTTCTTCATCGGCCGAAAGGCTATAGCGCTCCTCACATTTGATTTTGCCCGACTGGTTGGATACCACGGACTCCAGCTCGCTAGCGGCAGGTTCAAGCACGAGGGCCGAGCCATAAATGGGCATAGACCGGTTGTCCAGATCGCCGCCCTGATGGCTGATGGTAGGGTCGACCCAATAGGGCTTGTTATCGATTTTGAACCGGACAATGGCATGGTTGAACGCTGATGGCGACGGGAGCTGGTCGCCGATCTTGCTGATAAGGGTGGTATTCACCAACGCCAGATGGGCGTCGATCCCGCCATAGCGGAGCATGCTTACTAGCAGTAATGATTTGTCTTTGCAATCGCCGTAGCGCTGGGTAAAAACGTCTTCAGGCTGATGTGCCTTATGCGAATATTCACCGATTTCCACTCCGGTATACCGGATTTCGTCCTGTACGAACCGGATAGCGGCATTGGCGAATTCCTTGGGGTCCCCGGCAGATTGCCGGAGCAGGTCGTCGGCCTTTGCCGCCAACGCACCACCGATAGCGGCCGGTACGGGGTTGATGCGCTGCGCCCACTCCGCTACCGCTTCCCAGTCCGCGTATTCGGAAAGCTGGACATACCGGTAGGGGTTGACCCACGAAGGCGTATAAGACTCGTATTGCACGGCCTCGACCATGTTGAATTGCCACTGGTACCGCGACAGCTGGCCCACGGGCCGGATAACGGGGGCAGGGGCGCCATTGAATGTCTTGACCTTCAGGGGCCGCGATGGCGACACCAATATGGAAGAATGGAGCTGCGATATGGGCACGGAGCCCTGTAGGTAGATGTCTTCGAAAAAGCGACCTTCAAAAACGGGGTTTCGTCCCGCGATGGAGTAACTGTACTCAATCTGGTCGCCGACACGGATATCATCCAACACCAAATAAGCAGAATAATCACCGTTGTAGATGAATGAGGCCGCATCCTGTTCGACCGCGACCACCTTGAACTGATCGACCTGCAATGCATTTATCCGCTGTCCATTGCGGATTACCCACAGTTCATGAAAACGCACCTGCTGGTAAGTAGGGGAAAAAGTGACGGAAATATCGGACCCGTACTGTACACCGGATTCATTGACGATTTCACGGATGACATGCGTATAGGCTACCTGCTGTTCAGCATGTAGTTGATAATCCAGCAGCTTGAAATAATAACCATCGCTGATTTTCTTGGCCTCGGGCCGCCCACCATTGGGCACGATGGACTCCACCCACTGCGGCGTAACGGACTGCAACAGGCGCGGCTGGCCGAACGTGGGCGCTGTGGGCAATAAGTTAATGCCGATAAGTATAACAATCAACGCGCAAACGTGGGTTCTAACAATTGTAAGCATACAGAACGCTTAGGTCTATATATCAACAGATTCAGCGGCTGAATATACAATATTATTTTAATAAAACACAGGTAGCGCCAACATTCCCAACCGGAGCAGTTGATCTTGACGTGTGTGTTACCAATTTATAACGATATCTGGCTGCTTCTATCGCCTGGCGTACTACCACAGGCATCGTGTATCGAGATACGCCATAGCTTAAAAATAACATAAAACCGTAACGCCAGAAAAGTTATTATTTACCTTTGTGTAGTACGAATTTGAAGCTACATGCGAAAAGTAATTCTTGGGCTGGCCGTCAGCTTGGATGGTTATATCGAGGGCCCCAACGGCGAATATGACTGGTGTTTCACCGACCAGGACTATGGGTTGAATGCATTTTACGCCCGCATCGATGCGGTCTTCATCGGGCGGAAAAGCTATGCCATTGCCCAGGCATATGCCGGGGCGAACGACGGCCAGTTGGTGCCGGGCATGCCCCCGGTTAGGGAATATGTGTTTTCGCGCACGCTGAACGATGTGAAGGGGAAAGCGGTGCTGCTATCGGACAACGCGATGGCCGAGGCCCGGAACATCAAGGCACAACCCGGCAAAGACATCTGGCTGTATGGCGGTGCCTCGCTTACCGATGCGATGATGGCAGAGGGCCTGGTGGATGAGCTGTGGCTATCGGTACACCCCATCCTGTTGGGTAGCGGCACGCCCCTGTTCCGCCAGCAAGATCGCCGCACCCCGCTTACGCTTCTCGAGAGCAAAACGTATGAAACAGGCTTGATGTCGTTGCGGTATCACATCGTATCTCCTTACGGCGAACCCGTCATTTGAATTAATTTTGATCTTTTCAAAAGTGTCGGTGAGTTCTTCAGGTTGGCCCCTATACAAATGGACGGAATCATCCGCCAGCAACATCGGCATATCAGAGAAAGGACTCAAGAGCGAAGCGTTTAAAGATTAGTTATCCTTCAAGTCCTTCCGATCCCATCGTGCTGTACCGATTTTCCGGAAGTAGCCAAAAAAGCCGTTTCTATCCACAACTGCCGTTGCAGCAGGCTCCGCCTGTTGGGCGGAGACCTGCTTCACGGCATACAAACACATGGTCGTTAATACAGCCAATAGGCTGCTATATCTTGTCGTTGGGCATTTAAAGATAAGAAAATTTGGTTAAAACAATCCCCAAAGTTTATTTTTTGCTTCATTTCGTCATTGGTTATTAATGGTTTAAGAAATATTCATTCATAAACCGACACCCGCACCAACGAGAAAATACCGCTAAAATTTGCAAAAGTGGGATTGTCCGCCTACCTTTAGCATGACTATTTATTAACCGAAGGCAGGCAACCGCTCCATACCTAAAGCAAACATGACCGTTTTCTTAGGGCACAGGGTCGGTGCTACCGGGCAAATAAGATATATCTTTGCCATCGCAAATTGTGACGTCAAAAACAGACGGTCTGCGGCAGTAAAAATAAAACCAGTAAAAAACGAACCTTATGGAATTACTTTTCTTGAATCTAGGAACCCATGAATTAATTTTACTAGGCTCAGTTTTGCTCGGGGCGGCACTGTACATATACTGCCTCATCGACTGCATTAGGAACAACCGGCTGCAAGGCAATAGCAAATTGCTTTGGCTTATCATCATACTCATAGCTCCGTTTATCGGTAGCCTTATCTATTTGGCAATAGGTAGGAAAGGTAACGGGGAGGCCGCGGCATAAACAAATACACGCATGAAATTCATTTACATAATCTTATTGGCGGTAGTAGTGGGTGCCTGTGAAAAAAATGAAGTCGATCTCGTGGAAAAATTCGTGCAGGAAGTGAAAGCCGACAGGTATTATTATGAAGAATTACCCGATTTCAACATCCGCCACATCGATGCACTGTTCGCGCATGCCGGCGACGAGCAGCTAGTAGGCCGCTTCCCTTGGCCGCCGTATAGTTCGTACTATCCAGGCGAGAAAGAGGTGGGTTTAGTAATGCTATACGCTGTAGAGGCAATCCGCCGCCCCGAAAGTGAACCATTGCGTGGGGTGCATGTGTATGACATTAATGAACCGGAGCGGAAAGTGACGCTTGATGAGGTGCTACCACTTTATCAGCAATGGTGGGCAGAAAATAAAGGTAAAGGTGCAAGTTCGCTCCAGAAAACAGACCCAATGGAAGGAACAGGGTTGATGTGGCTTGGAACGGCAGTACCGAAAGGATTATAAAAAATAGCGGCAGATTTAAAACCGTGAGAATGATACGGGCAGGGAAAGTATTGGTAAAACGACAGCTTTCCAAGGAGTTAAAAGGAAAGATAGAAGTAACAGAAGTTACCACGGCAAACAATTGATAACAGACTGTAAACCAATTAAATTATGAGCACATTTTTCATTCTTATCCCCATCCTACTTTACGTAGGCATTATCGCAGCATTTGTCTACGTACTTTACCACATAGTAGATCGGTGGGTTGACAAGAGCCTAACCGTACGTCGGGAACAAAACGCATTATTGGCTAAATTGATCGACAATTTAGAGGACAGAAGCAGTAAGTCTGGAGATGACCCGGCCAGCACGCTATGACACAACTTTGCTTCGGTACACAGGTAAAAAAGAGCAACTCATGAAGATTCTTTCCATAAAAGTGCTCCCCATTTGTTTGGTCGTCTTCGGCTTCTGCAAAGCGGCGCCGGGCCACCCCATCGAAGAGACGTTACGAGGCCAGGTTACCATTTCCTTCCGGTCGGCGAGCACAGAAGTAAAAGTGGTAACCTTGTACTGCCCGAATTTGACGGAGGCTTACGTGCACGAAAAGACCGATTGGTTTTGGACCATACAAGTTCCACTCAACGAAGGCCATGGCAGCGTAACACTTGACCTTGACGAACCTGTATTCATGCGTATACGAGCGGCAAACCTACAGAATCACAACCTTTTTATTTCTCCCGGCGACCGGCTGGACATCACGCTTTCGGAAACCAAAAACGGTCCAGTAGTCGTTACCGGCAAGGGTGCCCAAAACAATCAATTTTTCGAAACAACGACATGGTTCAACACCGAGGTCTACGAAACGGATACCCTACCCGATCGGATATTGCAAGATTTAAGATCGCAATCCCGTAAAGATAGCTTGACGTTGGAAAGCTACATACGGCAGAACAACCCTACGGAAGCATTTATTGATGCCCAGCGTACTAACCAGCGATACTTTGTGCTGAAAGAGTTCCACCGGTTCGCCGGAAACCATAAGTACGCATTGCGCAATAAACCAAGTGGAAAAGATTTGATAAAACAGTGGAACGAAGTTACTGATCGGCTGATCGCCGAAAACAACATCGATAACGCTGAGGCGCTGATCGCTCCTAATTACACGGATTTTATCCGCGACTTCTTACTGCGCAAAAAGGAAACCTTGTGGACGCTGAGACAGGAGAACTTCGAAGAATTAGCACGAGACTGGTATGGCGGGGATCAAATGCTGGCCCTTGAGCGCTTTAACGACGACCCCGAAAACCTACTAACGGAAAAAATAATCAATAGGTATCTCTCTGGCGAGGTAGCCGCTTTCGCGTATGCCCATCTCATCAACGATGCTCTGGGTAGCAACGAAGACAATTTGGTAGCCATTTATGAAAATTTTGAATCCGCTTACCCGGCGAGTACCTACCTGCCGTTGCTTGGGCCTTCCATTGCAGAAATACGTGAAAAAAACGCACGGACACTGAATGACCGGATGGTATTTATCGATGAAAACGGTTCGCTGGAAACCTTCGAACAAGTACTCGCGCATGTCAAAGGGAAAACGTTATTGCTCGATATGTGGGGCACGTGGTGCGGCCCCTGCCGAGAGGAGATTGAACGGAACGGCGAGGCTCTCAAGGCCTATTTCAAGGACAAGGGCGTGGATTTTCTCTACGTGGCCAATTACGATATCCAACAACCGGAAAAATGGAAGCAACTCATTGCGTACTATGGTTTAGAAGGTATGCATATACTCGCTAGCCAGAAACTCACTGAAGATATTATGGAAAAGACGGGCGGCAGCGGTTATCCGACCTACATCATCATTAAGGCCGATGGAACTTACGAGTTGTCGCAAGCTGGTTACCCGATGAATAGGGCTAAGTTAATAGAACAGATCGAGTCTGCATTATGAAACCATCATGATTTGTTCAATCATGCAGGGAATGAATAGATTAACGAACATCCTGTTTTTTATTTGGCGGTCAAAAAAGGCGCTGCTGCGGGTGCTTTGGGAATAAACGGATGAGTGGTATCTTTGGGCAAACCATATAGGATATGAAACGACAGCTATGTGTGGCCGTGCTCGGCGTAATCTGCAGTTTGCCTTGCGCTTTTGCCCAACAGGAGTTCGGCTTAAAGGCTGGCACCAACCTGAACGTCAACAAAACGTATGAAATGTACGACTCGTTCAGTGGCCGCACAACCACCGCTGGCCCGCGAACGGTTGCGCGGTTTATAGGGGGGATTTACGGAAGCTTCGAAATAGCCAACAAATGGTATATTCAGCCCGAATTGCTGTATTCACAGCAATTCCACAGGATAGAAAGCAGCGGTGAGGCCGATGGTGGTGGATACTGGCGCTCGGTGCGCAGCGGCAAGGTGGATTACTTGGGCATACCCCTTTTCTTGCAATACGAAGCCATAGAGGGATTGAAAATAGCGGTTGGGCCCCTGGTTGGATTCCCCATATATACACCCGAGTCGGTAGACGGCGGAGCCAACATCCTGCAATATCTGCGCGTGCTGGATATCGGCGCAACGGCTGAGGTCGGATATCAGGTACCTAGCGTGGGGATTGGGTTTTTTGCCCGCTACAGCGAAGGGCTGACCAATGTGGCCAAGAAGGAGATGGGCTACGATAAAAACCGGTTCTTCTCTTTCGGGCTAAGCTATGCCATAAGCCCGCTGTTTAACCCGGATGCAATGGCATCGGCACACCGCAATAAGAACGATTTAAAATAAAAAGACATGGCACAGATCTTACGCCTGACAAAGCCGAAAAATGACGAACCCGTTCGGGTGAATTTTGACAATGTGGCTTATTACTACGCTGAAGGCGAAACCACGGTGATCGTATTCGTATCGCCGAACCACTATGAGCAAACCGTTGTCGTGAAGGAAACGATGGCACAGGTGGACAGGCTGCTGGGGATTTGAAGGCCATCGGTATACGGTCAAAATCCGGCCATTATGGCGGTACATTTGCGCATAAAGATATAGCTTTCGAATTTACTGCATGGATATCGATTGGAAATGCTAGGGCAGGGACGAATAGGCTGTCGGAAGATGGCGGCACCCGGTGCGAACGTCTCCGGCGCAGAAAAGTACGGCTATAAGTCACCAAAATAATTAAACTTTTAGTAATATTGTGCTAACTGTTAGTATGGAGACATGTGGTAGCTTTGAGCCACATAATTTAACCGGTTCATGGCGGCGATCGCTTACAAAACATGCAGTGATAGCGAATTGATAGGCTTCATCTTGGATGATGACCATCGGGCCTACCTGGAAGTCTATGAGCGCTATTCGCCCCGGCTCTACTTCCATGCATGCCGAAGGGTGGGCAACCGCGATGACGTGAAAGACCTGCTGCAGGATGTATTTTCCGCCCTTTGGCACAACCGGCATGCCTTATCGCCCGAGAGCTCGCTGGGCGGATACCTATATGCAACCCTTCGATACCGGACCATCAAACTGATCGCGCAAAAAAAGGCAGCAGCGGGCTATGCAGAGGCAGTTGCAGCAGGAGACCTCCCCGATCCTGTACATGCCGACCACCGCGTCCGCGAGAACGAACTCGGCCAATTGATCGAAGAGGAAATCGTACAGCTTCCACCGAAGATGCAGGAGGTATTCCGGATGAGCCGCCAGCACTACCGCTCGCACAAAGAGATTGCCGATGAGCTCGGGTTGTCGGAAATGACGGTCAAGAAACATGTAAACAACGCCCTGAAAGTGCTGCGCCAGAAGCTCGGCACCTTGCTGTCCCTCGCCTTTTTCCTTTTTTTCTGATTTTTTTCACTTTCGCTTACGCCCTAGGGGGCGGTTTGGGCACTATACCAGTAGACAAAAACAAGGTAAGTGAAAAAACATAATTACAAAACGGCCCTCTTTTTGGCCACGTTCTTCTTCTTTCTACCCGGTGTGTGGGCTCAATCCCTTGATTCCATTGCCGTGGTGCAGAAGGAATGGACCGTTACGCCCATTAAGAAAGGCATCATATGGAAGCAGGGCCATTTTGACGACCTCTTCGATAGCCAGCAGGAAATCAACTTTGTAGAGATTGACCTCCGGAAACACCGGAAACGGCTCTTCTTGGCCGCCGATTCCGTGCAACTCAAGACGGCCGCTCAGTTCGCCGAGGAAAACAATGCGCTCGTTGCCATAAACGGAGGGTTCTTTGATATGAAAAACGGCGGTGCGTGGGATTACACCAAAGTGGCCAATCGGGTGGTCAACCGCACCAGGAATGCAACGGCCCGCGCCAATGCCGTCTTGTTGATCGACCGCAGGGGGGTCGAAATCCACCCGGCTTCGGCCATCGATTACGAACACCACAAAGCGCCCAATGTGCTGCTCTCCGGTCCGCTCCTCATCCATCAGGACGACACCGCGGAGCTGGCCGCTAACCCATTCAACGCCAACCGCCACCCGCGGAGCGCCATCGCGGTGACTTCCGACAAGAAACTACTCTTGATGGTGGTAGACGGCCGGAACCGGATGGCCGAGGGGATGAACCTGCATGAACTGGCCCGTGTACTGCACTGGCTGGGTGCCAAAGATGCGATGAACCTGGATGGCGGGGGCAGCAGCACGCTGTTTGTGAAAGGCGCGACGGAAAACAACGTGGTAAACTACCCTTCAGATAATAAGCGATTTGACCACGAGGGACTACGTGAGGTAGCGAACATCATTTACCTGAAGGATTAACTTCACATAACGGGGATACGTATGGACGCACACAAGAAGATGGAGCAGCTCCTACGCAAGTACCTTTCGGGTACCTGCACACCGGATGAGCGCCTTCAGGTGGAACAGTGGTACCGCCAACTGGACCTACAGGGGAAGCTGCCTTCTATGGAAGCAATGGAAAGCGACCTAGCCGACGTACGGGAGCGGCTACCCCGCGAACGGATGCGACGCCTCGCTTCCTGGCATCGTTACGCGGCGGCAGCCACCGTCGTAGCGGTGATGGCCGTCGGCGTTTATGTCTATGTTTTCCAATCGGAACGGCCGGATACCGGAGCTGCCGCGGTGACCACGTCCTTGCCGGACGACCTGGCGCCCGGAGGGAACCGGGCCATCCTGCAGCTGGCCGATGGGACGGAAATCGTACTGGACGACCGACCCGACGGCACCGTGGCCCAAGAGGGCCAACATGCCATCTACAAACATGCCGACGGCGAACTGGTGTACCAACCGGAAGCCCGGGCAGCGGAACACGATGCGCCGGTATTTAACCGTTTGCAGACGCCGCGCGGCGGACAGTACCACCTAGTGCTGCCCGACGGTACGCACGTATGGCTGAATGCGGCATCGACCCTTACCTACGCCATCAGCGGCACGGCGCGGGAACGGCTGGTACAGCTGGATGGGGAAGCGTATTTCGAGGTGGCCCGCGATTCCGACCGTCCCTTCCGGGTAACCTCGCGCGGACAGGTGGTGGAAGTCTTGGGCACCCATTTTAACGTGAACAGCTATCCCGACGAGCCGCTGGTACGAACGACACTGGTGGAAGGGGAAGTGAAGGTGAACGGCAGCAACGACCAACGGGCAGTAGTGCTGGCACCAGGCGAACAGGCACTGTGGGCGGAGGGTGACCAGCTGACCGTAAGGAAGGTGGACGTGGCGCAGGCCGTGGCCTGGAAAGACGGCAAATTCAATTTCAACCATTCGGATGTAGCGACCGTGATGCGGGAGCTCTCGCGATGGTACGACGTGGACGTGGTGTTTGAAGGGGAAAAACCCCAGATTGAGCTATCCGGTGAGGTGTACCGCAACACCAACGCCTCGAATGTGCTGGATATCCTGGCCTTCTACGACCTGGATTGCCGCATCGTGAACCAGCAGGGCATTAAACAGATTATCGTTCGAAAAAAATAAACACAATGTTTACCCTAAAAAATAAAATAATGACATAACAAATAGGCAAACACGGCCCGCAAAATAAAAAACGCCTTCTGATGCCGGTCAGAAGACGTATACGTTCAGGCCGAAGATTCGAGTAACTGGTATTAATCAAAAATTACGAACCCAAACATTACAAAAGTAATGAAATTAGCATGTCATGCATCGACCAAATCATCAAATTGGTCGCCTCCACAAAAATTTGCAAAACTCAGATTCATTATGAGATTTCAATTGATCGTCGGTTTACTGCTCGCGTTGTTCATTCAGGTGAGCGGTTCGACCTATGCGCAGCGCGTGTCGCTCCAAGTGAAGAACACGGCGCTGTCTGACGTATTCGAACAGGTAGCCGAGCAGACGGGCTACGTGTTCCTCTACGACGACCGGAGTTTTACGGACAAGAAAGTCAGCCTGGCGGTACAGAACGCGCCAGTGGAAGAGGTGCTGGAAGCTTGCCTGGAGGGCTTGCCCATCTCCTATAAAATCGTTGAACGGAACATTCTCTTCAAACACGAAAGCAAGCACCGCCTGCCCACCCCCGCCCAGCAGCCCCGACAGGCGACAGGCCGCATTACCGACTCGCTCGGAAATCCACTGCAGGGGGTAACCGTGATGGTGAAAGGGACCACACGGGGGGCGACGACCAACGCTGCGGGAAACTTCCAGATCGCTGCCTCGAGCGGCGAGGCCCTGGTCTTTACGCTGGTGGGCTATCAGCGCCAGGAAGTGACGCTGGATGGACAAACGGACCTGCAGGTCGTCCTGAAAATGGATTTTTCTGACCTCGAAGAGGTCGTGGTCATCGGCTATGGCCGCCAAAAGAAGGAAGACCTGACGGCCTCGGTGGCCTCGTTCCGGCCCACGGAGGAAAATGCGCGTCCGGTTTTAGGGCCCGACCAGCTGATCCAGGGCCGCATGGCGGGCGTTCAGGTAAGCGGCGGTTCGGGCAGCCCCGGTACGGCCAGCCGGGTGTCCATCCGCGGAATCGGCTCGCTGAGCGCAACCAATGAACCGCTGTATGTCATCGATGGCATTCCGCTGGTGAACCAGAATGCTGCGCTATTGAACTTAGGTGAAAACATGAACCCCTTATCCCTGCTGAACCCAAACGACATCGAATCGGTGGAAGTGCTCAAAGATGCGGCATCGTCGGCTATTTACGGTAGCCGCGCCACTAACGGAGTGGTGCTGATCACCACCAAATCGGGCAAGGCCAACCAGACAAAATTCGGTATCGATGCGTTCACGGGCGTGTCCGTAGTGCCGAACACCGACAAGATGGAAATGGCCGATCCGGATCTCTACCTCGCGGTGATCAATGAGGCCATCGACAATTTCAACTCGCAGTACGACTACGGCCCCGGGATGTCCAACTACATGGAACACAAGGAAAATCCTTTCCCCGGCGAGCCGGGAACGGACTGGTTCGATCTGATTACGCGGCCGGCCAATACCACAAATGTCTCCCTGTCTTTCAGCGGGGGTACCGATAAGACGAGCGTGTACCTCTCGGGGAACTACCTCAACCAGGAAGGCGCCTTTATCGACCAGGAATTTACCCGCTACACGGGTAAATTGAACCTGACCCACAAGCTGTATAAGTGGCTGGAATTCGGTGCGAACACCACCTACAGCTATTCAAATAACAAGCGCGTACCCGGGTCGAACCTCGGCACCACCATGATGGGGCGCTCGCTCCTGCAACGGCCGTTCGACCGTCCGTTCAAACCCAATGGCGATTATTACCTGGGTGGTACGGACGAGCTGATTTACCACAACCCGTTCCAGATCATCAATGAGCAGGATATCTCGCTCGATAACTACCGGTTCTTGGGATCCTTCTTCGGACGTGCGATGATTACCGAGGGACTGGTATTCAAAACCATGGTGGGCACCGATCTGACCTATACGTTGGATAACATTTACTATGCCGAAAACCACCCCTACGGCACGGGCATCGGTGTGAAGTATGACAACCGCCGGTTTACGCCGAATGTGCTGTGGGAGAATACGCTGAACTACAACAAATCGTTCGATAAGCTGGACGTGGACGGACTGCTGGGCTATTCGTACCAGAAAATCAACCTTTCTACGTCCGACATCGAGGGCAGCGGATTCCCCTCCCCTTCGTTCCAGCAGCTCTCCGTGGCCGCCTCCATCCTTGCGGCGGGAACGACCGTGACGGAAAGTGCCCTGATGTCGGTCTTCGGACGCGCGAACTTTGCTTGGGACAATAAATACCTGCTGAGCTTGTCGCTGCGTGCCGACGGCTCGTCCAAGTTCCATCCCGACAACCGGTGGGGGTCGTTCCCTTCTGTATCGGCCGGCTGGAACATCTCCAACGAACCGTTCTGGCAGATGAGCGGTACCACCGCTAAAGTCCGCGCAAGCTATGGTGAAACGGGAAACCAAGATGGTATCAGCAGTTATGCGTACCACGCGCAGATGAGTGGCGGACGCAACTACGACAACAAAAGCGGCATCGGCGTGAGCACGAATGGCAACCACGACCTGACGTGGGAAACGGCACGGCAGTACGGCGCTGGGCTGGACCTTAGCTTCCTGAACGGCAAGCTGAACGTTACCGCCGACTATTTCATCAAAAAAACGGACAATTTGCTATACAGCAAGCCCGAGCCGGCAACGTCCGGCTTTACGTCGATCATCAGCAACATAGGCTCGATGGAAAACAAGGGCTGAGAGTTCTTGGTGAATGCAAACGTGCCATTGGGGCCGGTACGGTGGTCGTCTGATTTTAATATTTCCTTTATCAAGAACAGGCTCACCTCCCTCATCGGCAATGAGGCGCTGTTAATTGGAGCCAATATGACCCTTCAGGTGGGTCAGGAGGTAGGCAGCTTTTATATGTATAAGCAAACGGGCATCTACCAATCGGACGATGAAGTGCCCGAATCGCTTTACAAAAACGGTGTGCGCGCTGGGGATGTCAGCTACGAAGACCTGGACGGCAATGGGGCCATCAACGTGTCGGACCGCCAGATCGTCGGGACAGCCAACCCGGATTTCTTCGGCGGCTGGAACAACAGCTTTTCCTATAAGAACTTCGACCTGGCCGTCTTTTTCACCTATTCGTATGGCAACGAAATTTATGCGAGCTACCGCACCAATACCGACCGCTTGGGAAGCAATTTCATGAACATGACCCAACGGGTGGCCAACGAACGGTGGACCGGGCCGGGGACCAGCAACACCACACCCCGGGCCATCTATGGAACCTCCTGGAACCACCAAAACTCCTCACGGTTCCTGGAGGACGGGTCGTATATACGGCTGCGCTCGTTGAACGTGGGGTACACACTGCCCACGGCAATGGCTGCAAAATGGGGCATGAAACGGCTACGGGTTTACCTGCAGGGAGATAATCTCCACTTGTGGACCAACTACCGGGGGTACGATCCCGAGGTGACCAACAACTTCGACCCGCAGTTTATTGGTCAGGACAATCTGATTCTTCCGCAATTGCGGAGCTTCAACGTAGGGGTAAATATTGGTTTTTAACAAAAAGCTAAAGAGACAATGTACAATAAAAAAACAATAACCAACGTCTTGGCTGTGCTGATGTTGGGATTCCTGGCTTCCTGCACGGAACTGGATTTTTATCCGCATACATCCGTTGCCCCGGAATCGGTAAGTGAACGCGATATGGATGCTTTGCTGCATGGTATGTACAACGCCGTGCAGAACAACCAGGGACGGGAGTCCTACATCATGTTCGATCTAGTCGGTGGAAACCTGATCGGGGCTTCCGGCGGTAGCGAACTGGCGTTCATCCGCAACATCATGCGGACCGACTACAACCTGGTCAACAACAACTGGAGCGGCCTATACCGGGCGCTGTACCAGGTGAACAATGTACTGAGCATCATGGCCGACCAACCGGCATCGGAGAAACGCGAGCGCATGGAAGGTGTAGCCCACTTTTTTAGAGCCTATATTTACTACAACCTGGTGACGCGCTGGGGCGACGTTCCGCTTATCCTGGAAAACACCACCGAACGGGTATCACGCGATCCCGCCGCCCAGGTGTGGCAGCAGATCGAAGCCGACCTAGCCGTCGCGCTTGAAAAAGCTCCCACCTATGAAGGCGACTATTACTACGTGTCGCAGCAGGCTGCACAAGCGCTCCTGGCGCGCATCCTCATCGGTCAGAACAAGATGGAAGCGGCCGCTCAGGCAGCCGAGGCGGTCATCGCGCTGCCGATGTTTTCGCTGGACCGGTTCGATAAGATTTTCCGGCACCAGCAGAACCGGGAAGAAATTTTCAGCTTCAAAAACCTGACGGAAGAATCCAGCATTACCCTCAGTACGCTCTTTTATACGTATGCGCACGATGTAAGTGGCTCGTATGTATATAAGCCTACCGATGCGGTGATGACGCTGTTCGATGAGGGGGACAACCGGAAAGATATCAGCATAGCCACCGTGAGTGCCCTCAATGTCATCAATAAATACCCGAGCGGGCAGACCGGAACGGACCCCTTCCCTGTCATCCGCCTGGCGGAAATGTATTTAATAGCTGCCGAGGCGAAAGGACTGGAAGGGCTTCCGCGCCTGAACGAGCTTCGGGAAGCGCGGGACCTTCCGGCTATCTATCCCACCACCGAGACGGCCTACCAAGAGGCGGTGGCTCTCGAACGTCGGCGGGAGCTGCTTGCCGAAGGGTTCCGTTGGTATGACCTGGTGCGCACCGGCAAGGCGGTGGAGGAACTCGGCATCGAGCCGTACCGAACCTTATTCCCCATACCGGATTACGAGCGGGAGGTAAATCCAAACCTTACACAAAACGATGATTATTAAGTAAATTAACCGTGCAAGCAATGAAAAAAATTAATCAATGTTTTCTTGTCGCCGCTCTCGCCTCCCTGCTCTTCGCCGGATGTGAGAAAAACGAGCAGAAACCCATACAGATTTTAGATCATACGCGCAGCGAACTGACCGTCCGCCTGCAGGAAAACAGTGGGCTGGTACATCGCGTTTACCGCGACACGACGATCGAGCTGTCGACCGGTGTTTCGGAAACGCATGTGCATTTGATGGACATCAACGGGCATAGCCTCCGCATCTTCATCCTGGAGGCCGATATGGACCAGCCGAAAGTGAAGCTGCACCCCCTGACGCCGAACGGCGAGGATGCGTATGCACGGCAGACCATCCCGGAAATGATCGGCTATGCGGAATCGGAGGGCCGGGTGCTTTTCGCAAGCAATGCCGACTTTTTCAACGGGACCACCGGCGAACCACGTGGTATCGTCTACAAATCGGGCGCGCCCATCCGGACGACTATGCCCGTAGGCTGGACATTCTTCGGCGTTAGCCGGTCGGGGGAGCTTATGATCGGCGACGATGTGGACTACGAACGGGAGAAAGCCAACATCTACCATGCGCTGGGTGGCCACCAGACGCTGGTAAAAAATGGAGAGACCGTTATCCATACCGATAACACCATCGAACCCCGCACGGCAGTGGGGTATACCTCCGATAACCACGTGTATTTTATGGTAGTGGATGGCCGCAAATACGATTACTCCTATGGCATCAGCTTTACCGATCTGGGGCAATTGATGCATGCCCTGGGCGTAACCGAGTCCATCAACCTCGATGGGGGTGGCTCGTCTACGTTCCTTGTCAACGACCCGGCAGATTCGGCCTACAAGGTACGCAACCGCACCTCAGATGGGGCGCCGCGTGCGGTCGCCAATGGGTGGGCGATTATCGCGGAATAACGAACAACCCATGCATGGCCCAACGATTGCCGAAGGTTCCGGCTCGTTGGGCCATCTTATTGACCGACGACACCACGGAGGAAAGGCAACAGGGAAGGTCATGGCCCGGCGGGGTGAGCGCAATCCATGCCGAGATGTGGGGCAGACACGGCAAATTTGGTTAGCTTTGCGCCACCATGGAGCACACACCCCCTTCGATCTATCGTTTGCCGTTCATCCTGCTCTGTCTGAGTTCGCTGCTTTTTTCCGCCAGCTTCAATATGCTGATACCCGAACTGCCCGCCTACCTCAGCAGCTTGGGCGGCGGTGAATACAAGGGACTCATCATCGCACTGTTTACACTCACTGCAGGGATCTCACGGCCATTCAGCGGCAAGCTGACCGATACGGTGGGCCGCGTGCCGGTAATGGCGGTGGGTTCGATGGTATGCTTTGTGTGTGGGTTCCTCTATCCGGTGCTATCCAGCGTGTCAGGATTCTTGTTCCTGCGCCTCATCCACGGGTTCTCCACGGGCTTTAAGCCCACGGCAACGGCCGCATACGTGGCCGACATCATCCCGCGCGAGCGCTGGGGCGAAGCGGCGGGCATGCACGGGCTGTGTTTCAGTCTGGGAATGGCCATAGGGCCGGCGGTGGGAAGCGCCATCAGCCAGGCTTACTCCATCAACGCGCTTTTTTATTGCTCCTCGGTATTCGCACTGCTCTCCATCGTGATCTTGATGAACATGAAGGAGACCCTCCCGCCACCGCAGCGGCAGCGGCTGCGGGCGTCGTCATTCCGCATTGCGCGCACCGACATCATCGACCCCCGGGTAATCCCGGCCGCCATCGTTACCCTGCTTTCCTACGTTGCCTATGGCGCTATCCTGACACTGATACCGGACTGGACAACGCACCTGGGCATATCCAACCGGGGCGTGTTTTTTGTGGCTTTCACGATATCGTCGGTGGCCATCCGGTTCTTCTCGGGCCGGCTCTCCGACCGGCATGGCCGCGTGGTCATCATCGAATATGGATTGGCGATTCTTATCCTGTCGATGGGCATCCTGGCATGGGGTGAAAGCCCTTTTTGGCTGGTTGTCGGGGCAGCGGTATACGGAATCGGCGGGGGCATCCTCTCGCCCGCCGTAAACGCATGGACCATAGACCTGAGCAACCCCCATCAACGGGGGAAAGCCATGGCAACCATGTATATTGCCCTAGAAGCTGGAATCGGGTTGGGCGCGCTGATAGCCGGATGGGCATACTACGACCACATCGGCCGCATCCCATACATCTTCTTCGGTACGATGGTCGTGGCCGCTTTTGCCTGGCTTTACCTACGGGGTTACAAGCAGCGTATGGAAACGGGTTGAAAAGGGAAAATCGAAGGCGGATAGACTGAAAACGAAAGGTCTCCAAACGGGGAGAATGGAGACCTTTACTAACCAATTATAAACCTAAATTATGATGACACAAAGATAGTGTACTTATTACACACTTCCAAATCTTTTTTACTTTTTTTCCTTGAGGCCATCTCCCCCCAAAACGGAAAACCACAGGATCAAGAAAAATCGGCTGCAATTCAATTAAAACTCGCCCGGAACGCCAGTGGATCGCGTTCTGCATTTGTTTTATCGCCGAAATGCCGCATATTTGCTATACAATAACAAGAAAAACCATGCACAGACCGCCCTTCCCCCTGCTCACCGCCGCCATCCTTTTCTTAGGCACGGCTTGTGGCCACCGTACCGCCGCACAACGGGATGCCACGCTGGCCACCGACACCGTAAACCTCAGCTATACGGTGGAAGAAGCCCCGGAATGGACACGGCTGTTTGACCGTACGTCGGGCTGGTTTGGTGCCGACGGCATTTTTTCGATACCGCTCCACGGCGTGGATACGCCGCAGTCTACCCAGGGCAGCCAAACGTTGCTGGTATTCAGCGATACCATGATCGGCGAGATTGAAGATGGTGAATTGCAGCCCGGCTCGGTGATGATCAATAATTCGGTGGCCATACTGGACGGGACGGCGCCCGATGGAAACCGTATCCGGTTCTTTTGGGACAGCGACAGCGCAGGGAAGCCCGCATCGGTATTCGTGCCGGAAACACCCCAAGCCCAACCCGGCGAGTATTATTGGCTGGGCGACGGATTCGTGAACCGGGAATTGAGCAATACGACGTATGTTTTTGGTTACCGGATCAGGCATACCGCCGCCGCTGTGTTCCCCTTTGAAGAGGTGGGAAATACACTGATTGCCATTCCGGCCGGGAGCCAGCCGCCTTTTAAGAACCATCGGCAGATGGATACGCCGTTCTTCATCCGCGATTCGGTGGACAGCCGCAACAACGGATCGTTCGGGGCAGGCATATTGGTAAACACCGCGGATGCGGGTACTCCAGCGCCGGACGGTTATGTGTACGTGTACGGTGTGCGTGGGCCGAAGAAGCATGTGCTGGTAGCCCGGGTAAGGCCCAAGGAGTTCGAGCAATTTGCCGCATGGCATTTTTGGGATGGAGCCGGGTGGAATACCGACATATATCAAGCGGCACCAATAGCCGACCGCGCATCGAACGAGCTCAGCATAACGCCGCTGCCAGACGGCCGGTATGCGCTTGTTTTCCAAATCGACGGAATCGGCACGACAGTGGGGTTGCGCATCGGCCTTTCACCGGCAGGGCCGTTCGGCCCCATCAAGGAATTATGGGATTGCCCCGAAGTGGGACAGAAGGGCTTATTCGTGTATAACGCGAAGGCGCATTTCAACCTGTCAGAAAAAGGTGAACTGCTCATCAGCTACAATGTGAATTCTTTCGATTTCCTATCGGACATCCAGAAAACGCCGAACCTTTACCGGCCGCGGTTCATCCGCGTGAAGTTTTTGTAAAGCAAAAGAAGATTTATTACTACCTTGGTACAACCAATTACAAAAAACGCCATGAAACTACTGACCTTCTTGTGGGCCAGCATGCTGCTTTCGTGCAACTGCTTTGCCCAAACCAAAGATTCATTATCCATAAGCGTGGTATACCAAACGGAACCGCACAGCCGAAATGCGCTGATAACGGTAAACGGGCACCCTGTGCCGAATACCGCAGTCGCATCCATGGCCCCCGACATGATCCATAGCGTGGACGTTTCAAAAAACGACACCATTGTCGGTGGGCATAGGTACAGCGGCGTGGTACGGATCGCGTTAAAGGATGGATATACACCTGCGTTCATTTCCCTTACCGCCCTCAAGAAGAAATACACTTCCCTCCAGCACGGACCCACGGTTTTCATGTTAGACAACCAACTGATCAGTGGCAACTACGACCAACTGATGGTGGATGAAAAATACATCCTGAAGATTGAAGTGAACCGCTTAAGTGATGCGGATGGGCGCCAGGATGTGAACGTCGTGAAGGTCCTCACCCGATCGGAAGAAAACATCCGGAAATCAAAGGAAATCCGCATTAGAGGCAATGCTTCCACCATAATACCAACCAATTACTATTCAGACGATTTCCGTTCGATAGACCAGCAGTTGGAAAGGCGCTAGTACGGATGTATCCAAACGGACAGCTGTATCCCTGCACTTTTCGTACTTTTAGGCCGTGGAATCATCGTTTCTTTGGCATGCATTAACTACCGGTGCAACAGCATTACAGGCATTCCTGCTGCTCACCAATATCCCCCGCGTGAACCGGCGGGCGAACCGGTGGCTGGGGTTGTTCTTTTTCTGTCTCGCTACTTTATTTGCGCAACAGGCCATTGAGGCGGCCGCACCGACGGACCGGAACCCGCTCGGCTGGCTCGTTCCTTTTTTGGAACTCCCCCGGTGGGCTACCTTCCCCTGCTTCTTTCTCGCTTTGGTTTATTTTGTAAACCCGACAGGCCCATCACGGACAGCTGTGTGGCATTTCATTCCCTTTTTCCTATTTTGCCTATACGCTGCATGCGTTATGTTCCCGAACAGGTATGCGGACAGTCAAGTCCCCTTTCATCTTCCGGCAAGCGCGGTGTGGGTCATCCGGCACCTGTTCCTCGGGCAGGCCCTCTTATACTGGGTGCTATCGTTCTTCCTCTTACGGCGCCACCACCGTCAAATCAAGCGATTTTCCGCGGCGGTGGAACAGATTGACTTGGCATGGATAATGTTCATTTTATTTGCCGTACTGGCCATGACCGCCCTTTGGCTGCTCGGCAAAAACTATCCGCCCATTGCGATGATGGTTCCCGCTGGATACTTCGCACTAACGGTATTCATGGCTTACCATGCGCTGGACCAAAAGGTTATCTATTCGGTCGACAACAATCGACTGGTTGAAGTCATGGAGGCGATAACCACGCCAGCTACACCATACGCCCGCCTGACCAACGAACAGGTGCAACTTCTGCAAAGCAAGGTGCACCAGCTCGTGATGGATAAAGAGCTTTTCCTCGATCCGATGCTCAATTTGCCATCGCTAGCCGAAAAGGTAGGCATAAGTACCCACGAATTATCTTTCGTGCTCAACCAAGGTTTCGGTAAGAATTTTTACCAATACATCAATGAACTCCGGATAGATGAAGCGAAACGGCTGCTGGTCCATCCGGATTTCCGCAACAAGGATATGGCCGGTATTGCGATATATGCAGGATTCAATTCCAGGACCACGTTCTACGCTGCATTTAAAAAGGTAACGGGTATGACACCCAAGGCTTATCTTTCCAGTCCGGAGAACTAAACACGTCCACTTGTATCCAGCCGAACAGCTTGTTCGACTCCAATGCTGACTATTGCCTCATCAAAAACGAAAATAAGATGAAAGCAAGAACAGCAAAAGGCATGGCGCTAAGCGCCGGGACACTCCTAACCTTTGGTTTATCGGCGTTGACCTATCAAGCGGCTGGCACGGAACATGCCTCCGCGGCCGTACAGACCACCATCAATGCTACCGACAGCGTGGCGTGGGATGCCCTTTCGGGATATTACCGATTCCCCAACCGGGCGGCACACATCCGTTTCTTCGAACGGGATGGGCAATTCGTTGCGCAACAGGTATGGGATGGCCGCGTATATCCGCTGCGTCCTACGGGTCCGCTTACATTCCAATCACAGGATGAGGCGTATAAGATTGAATTTATCGAAAGTAATGCCGGAAAAATCGATAAGGCCAAAATCCTTGGTCGTATCACCCTTGAAAAGGTTACCTACAACCCCGCCCAGTATGTAGCACTGAATGCGGAACAACTGAAGCCGCTGGTGGGAAAGTATCGGTTGGAAAAAGACCCTAACATGGAGCTACAGATCACGGTACGGGATGGCAAGTTGGCCTTAACACAACAATGGGATAACCAAACCATTCTCTTCGAGGCTTTCTCGCCCACGGTGTTCCTCAATGAGGAACTGACCTTTCCCCTAACGTTTATGGTGGAAGATGGTGTGGCCAAGAAACTCATCTGTTTCGAGTCAGACCAATGGGAAAGGGTAGCCTATGATTAACAGCAGATTCGGGACAGCGCTCTTTTGGGTGCTGCTTTGGCCGGCCTACGTTGCCGCGCAAAGTGTAGCCGATCCCGCTTTCGATTATGCCATCGCCCAGACCCGCTATGGCGAAAAAAAAGGCCCCCTCGTCTTATACGATGGGGGGCATAACAACCCGCTTAGCCTCAGGGGGCAATACGCAGCCTTTGGCCGCGTGTTGGAGGCCGACGGCTATCGGCTGGCAACGCATCACGGACAGCTCACGGCCGAGGCCCTCGCCGATGCCCGTATTTTTGTAACCGTGAATGCGATGCACGACCCGGAGAATCTGGACTTGCCCACGGGAAATGTCTACACGGACGAGGAAATCGAAACCCTATATGCGTGGGTGCACCAGCACGGCGGTTCGCTGTTCCTCATAACCGACCACATGCCGTGTGCCGGTTCGGTAAATAAGTTGGCAGCACGCTTTGGATTTAACCTCATCAACGGCTTCGCACAGCGGAAAGATGGCATGCCGGAAATTTTTTCGCGTAGACGGGGCAACCTCACCACCAATGCCGTGACGGATGCCGAGGGCGCTGTGATAGACAGCATACGCGTTTGGGGTGGCACGGGCTTCTTTCCGCCCCCGCGGGCGGTGATTATTTCGTCATTAGGAGATGACTATGAGGTGTTTCTCCCTACCCAGGCAGCGGAGATGAACAGCCCGGTCGCCGCCACCGTACCGAAAATCAGGGGCACGGGCTTAGTTAACGGGGCCATCTTGCCGTGCGGGCGTGGGCGGGTATGCCTTTTTGCGGACGGCGCACCGTTTACCGCTCAGCTGCAGGGCATAAAAAGCCGTAAGCGCGGAATGAACCACCCCGATGCGGCACAAAACAAGCAGTTTTTGCTGAATATCATTCATTGGTTGGATGCGCCTTAACCCATGGGGCGCCGCAGCCTGCTCGTGTTAGGTAGGCTGCTTCCTTTTTGTCACGACAGATGCGAAAGGATGTTCACGGTTTTACCGAAAGGGTCTTTCACGTAAAACCGCCGGACACCCCACGGCTCATCCACAATGCCATAGACTACCGAGAACCCTGCCTCCTGCATTTTCCGGTGTGTTTCGTCAACGTCATCCACCTCAATGGAAATATCGGGCACAGGTGTACCGGAACCGCCCTCTGTGGCGAAACTGATCTGTACCCGCATCGTGCTATCATTGCCATATGTACAAATCCAGGTTAAATCCATTAACGGTTCCAACCCTAGGATTTCACCGTAAAAATGCCGTGCGGCCTCCGTATTTTCCGTTGCGGTGTTTACCACGATTCGTCGCACTGCCATACGTCTTGGTATTTATCAACGTACAAAACTACGGAATTAACGCTAGCTAAGCCGGTATTTCTTTTTTGCGCGTCGTGAATGTGAATGCGCCCAGACCCTCAGACAAACGCATTTGACAGTTGCCGGATAACGTACGGTAGCAGGAGCAGTGCATTGAAGGACGGCTCATCGGTAAGCCAATGCCAGCCGTTTTCCATCCACCGATACAATCTCTTGTTCTCGTACCGATGCCTCAGGCATCCATTGGTAGTGCACCATGGTCTTCAAAATAACCCCCGATTGGCTCCACCGGCCCTCGTAGTTGGTATAGCTTACCGGTGGTGTAGCACACCAACCGGCAATCGCGCGTAACACGACATGACCGCCCGCTTGGATAACCATCCCCGGTCCGTCATCTTTCAATCGCGACACCCGGGTATATATGACTACATCCTCGTCATAACCCGTCTGCACCCAAGTGCCGAGCAGTGGATTGTCCGGATCGATCTTCAAATCTTCCTTGCTGCATGCGGTGAGTACCGCGAAACCGACAGCGAATGCGAATAGATAACGTTTTATTACGTGAGGCAACATAGCTTTATTGGTTATTTCTACAACGTAGACGTAAACCAACGGCGTTTCGCTACACCGGCGGAGGCAATATCCTAAAACAAGGAAAGTCCGGGGGATATGACCCCGGACTTTCCTTGTTTTCTAATGCCTTTATAACAAAGGGCTATTGTTCGAGATTAATGGTCTCCACATCAGAGACGACGCCGAACGCTACCGGTACGGTTTGTTCATAAACCGCCAGGCCCGATGCCTCATCGGGTTCTATGCGCAAGGTATAACTACCCTCGGAAAGCCCTTGGAGCAAAAAGAATCCATCTGCCTCGGGGATGGCACTCACCGTGTCCGTTTCATTGATGGCATACACGATGGGATTGGCATCCATCGGTTGTACCATGCCCTTGATCCTACCGTTGGTAAGCTGTGTAAACACACGGATAACGGGCTTCAGCTTATAGTCACCGTTGCCGGTCTGCACGATGGACCGCGCGGCATCCAAATCGGTCCAGAATTCATACGATCCGTTGGGGGCCAACTCTTGATGCACATTGAATTTAAGGCCGCTGGACTCGCCGGACGGCACCTCCAATGGATGCTCGACACCATCAATTACGATGGCATTGTCATCGCCAAGCAAAAAACGCACTTGCGACAGCCTGCCCACAGGGAGGGTAGTCCGAGCTAACAGCGTATCGGCGCCATTGCGGTAGTCGAGGATGTCGTATACACCCGGTACGATCGGATCCACCGATACCCATCCGGCCTCATCGGTGTGGAATTCGATGCCCTGTACGTCCAAGAGCAATCCGTCAAATGCAGCGGGTGCATCGGTCAAGCGCAAGCTGACTTCCGCCGTCTCACCCGAGTTGCTGGGGTTCTTTTCGCAGCCCGAAAAAAACAATAGGCCCAATACAGCGGTTAAGGTCAATAACGGGAGTACAACTTGTTTTTTCATTTTAATTTGTTTTCAATTATTTACTCGTTTTTCAGATAATCCTATTTAGATCTCGGTTCATTTAATATGTATCAGGTAATCGTACCTGAGGTGCTTTTTCCGCTGGCCGGGCGCATGGTCCCGTGCAGATTTCTTTCCACTGATTTTCTTCGCCTGCCCCGGGGGTACTTTGCCGCTGCGGCCCGCCGTACGGTGCATAGTGCAAGATCCGAGGAAAATGACAGCGGTGACTAATAATGCGATTAGCGATTTCATAACAATAACATGTTAGTTACACTTACCTATAAACAAAAGTCTAGCCTAAACGAAAACCAGCTAGTTTACAGCAATTTAGAAAAAAGGGCAGTGTATAGTTTTAGAGACATCGGCAACCGACCAGATGGGGCTTCACACTACGCTATCGGTGCCATCCGTAGTGGCTTGGAACGTGAATACGGTGTGTTCGGCAATGACCTCGCCATTGTTTATAATTGGCAACAATAATAGCCATAATTTCAGGCCATTGCATCTGCTTTTACCGAAGCTACCGACGTACATCGCTGTATGCCGACAGTAGGGCTTCCATCACAATCTCGCGTGCCACGTGGTCAAGGTGGAACGTAGTGGCGCCCTTTTCACCCCACTTATTGGGTACGGGGCGGATATTCGCAGGGTCAAGGGCACAGAATAATACCTGCTCAGATACCGTAAGGAAGATATTGGCGGTATTGTCCTTGGCGAGATAAGTGGCAAACATCCGCTTACCTATGACACGGAAACCGATGCGCTCGAAATGCGGGCGCTGCTCCGTCCCTTCAAAGGAAAGGGCCATAGTTATAAACGTTGAGCCATCTATCATGTGGTAAAGATAGAAACATCTACACGTTTTACCATCCCGGTTTACTATGTTTGTAAAACCGGGTGGTGGCTTGCCAGCGATAATGACCAAATGCCATGTTTAGCGAACTGGAAAAGAACTTCAGGCAACAGATAACGCTCTCCGACGACGAGCTTCAACGGGTAATGCGTCATTTCGTGCCGAAGAAACTCCGCCGGAAGCAATTCCTGCTGGAGGCCGGCGATGTATGTACCCGAATGGCGTTCGTATCAAAAGGTGCGCTTTTCTCCTACGCTACCACCGACAAAGGTTCCATCAACGTGGTGCAGTTTGCGTTCGAATCGTGGTGGATGGCCGACCTGTACAGCTTCTTCACCCAAGAGCCTTCCAAACTGGCTATCGAAGCGCTGGAAGATAGCGAACTACTTCTCCTCAAGTCGGATCGCCTGGAACCGCTGATGGCGGAAGTGCCGGCCGTAGAATCGTACCTGCGGATTCTGTACCAAAATGCTTACGTGGCCCTGCAACGCCGTATGGAAGAAACCCTCGGCCTCACGGCAGAGCAGCGATACAAACGCTTCATGCAACGACATGGCCACTTCTTACTGCGCGTACCGCAACACCTCATCGCGTCATACCTCGGCGTCACACCCGAAACCCTCAGTCGCATACGTAAGCAAGCGTTATAACCTTAAAACGGAAAGTCCTTGACATATATCAATGACTTTACTTATCATATATCATTGGGGTGGTCTTTTAACTACTGTACCTTTGTACCCTAACAAAGGAGGGATAAATATGAAAACGAAATTGACCATCGCCATCATCGGAAGCACCGGTAATATGGGTTCTGCGATTGCCAAATCCCTAGCCAAAGGGCGGAACAGGTTGATGCTTCTCGGCCGCGACGAAACAAAACTCAACACATTATACAACGACATCCACACACAGAACAACGATGCCGACGTGGAGATGGTCGGCTGTCCCAAAGATGCCAGCTGGGAGGCCGACATCGTTATCTTAGCGGTGCCCTATGCAGCAGAAGCGGCCGTAGCAGAGGAGATAAAGCCCTATGTAACCCAGAAAATCGTGGTCAGCATCGCCAACCCGATGAATGACACATTTGACAGCATGGTTACGCCGGCCGACTCCAGCGCGGCCCAAGAACTGCAGAAGCTCCTGCCCGACGCACAAGTGGTCAAAGCGTTTAACACGACCTATGCGGCTAACTTTGCCGAACCGGTCATCGGCGATAAACAAGCGGATGCATTTGTAGCCGGCGACGACGAGCTGGCCGTGCAAACTGTGGCCGGGCTCGTGGAGAGCATGGGACTCCACCCGGTGGTGGCCGGCAATCTAGCGACAAGCCATACACTGGAACACATGCAACTGCTGCTGATCCAGCTTACCGTGAAGAACGGGTATAACTGGCATGCGGGCTGGAAAATCTTGCACAATTAATTACTCAATTATTTTATAACGAAAACAAATGATCATCATGAAAAAAGGATTATTAGCAATTGCACTGCTTATCGCATCTACGGTTTTTGCGGCAGTGACACTCTGGACAAATGACAAGGCACACTCACAACTGCAATTCACCGTGTCGCATGTCGGGCTCAGCGATGTTTCGGGCACATTCAACGACTTTGATGTTAAGGTCAATGCGACCAAAGACGACTTCAGCGACGCGGTATTCGAATTGACGGCTCAGGTGGCCTCAATCGATACCCGCGTGGAAGCCCGCAACAACCACTTGAAAAGCGCGGATTTCTTTGATGCCGAGAAATACCCAGCCATCACCTATAAGAGCACGGCCATCAAAAAGAAGGGCAAAAACAAGTATAAGCTCACGGGCGACCTGACCATCCACGGTGTTACCAAATCGGTAACGATGGACCTGCGGTACCGCGGTAAACTGGTAGACGAAAAGACGGGCAAGGAAACCGTAGGCTTCCAACTCACCGGCGAAATCAAGCGTTCCGACTTTAACGTAGGCGCTGGATTCCCCGACCCGATGATCAGCGACATCGTGCGCATCAAGGCCGATGGCGAATTCGTGAAGCAGTAAACAGCGACACAACAACCTTTGCTGGCGGATTGCTGGCCTCGTGTACGACACGGGGCCGTGTCCGCCTTCTAGTTTATTTATTGTAATAAAGAAGTTTCTGAAAATTATGGCAGTACCAGTAGGGGCTGCAATGGGGCTGAATAGCCTCAGAGGCCTTAAAGATAGTCTTCCCGCCACGACCAAGATGCCCGTGCTATTCATCGGCCATGGCTCGCCCATGAATGGGATATTGGACAACACGTATAGCCAAGGCTGGGTGGATATGGCGAAACAGCTTCCCCAGCCCAAGGCCGTGCTGGTCGTGTCTGCACATTGGGAAACCAAGGGAACCTTCATTACCGCGATGGATAATCCAAAAACCATCCACGACTTCGGGGGCTTCCCCAAGGAGCTGTATGACGTACAATATCCGGCTCCCGGCAATCCCAAGCTGGCTGCCGAAACCGCCAAGATGATACAGTCCGTGCCAGTTGGGCTGGATCATGAATGGGGGCTCGACCATGGTGCCTGGACAGTTGTACGCCACATGTATCCCGACGCCCGCGTACCGGTGTTGCAACTGAGCATGGATTATAGCAAAGGTCCGCAACATCATTACGATCTGGCCCGTGAGCTCCACGAGCTGCGCCACAAGGGCGTGCTCGTAATCGGTAGCGGCAATATGGTGCACAACCTCCGCATGGTGGCGTGGGACAAACTCGACCACGACTATGGTTTTGACTGGGCGTTGCAGATGAACGAAACATTCAAGCAGTTGATTGCCGATCGCGACCATCGGCGCCTGATCAATTACCAGCAGCTAGGGCGCGAAGCCCAACTGGCCATACCTACCCCGGAACATTATCTCCCGCTGCTTTATACACTCGGACTGGCAAGCACGCATGATGAGCTATCGTTCTTCAACGATAAGCCGGTAGGCGGCTCCCTGACGATGACGTCTGTCAAAATCGGCTGACGGCTTGCGAAGACGAGCACTGAGGCTACTGGATTTTCGTATATTGCGGCGCACTAACGCGTTATGGCACGTCCACAACTGGTATACAAAACAGGCATTGCCGTAATCGGGGCGGGACAGGCGGGGCTTTCTTCAGCTTTCCACCTCAAACAACTGGGTCTGGTCCCGGGACATGATTTCGTGGTGCTGGACCAGTCGCCCCAACCGGGTGGCGCCTGGCAATACCGATGGCCTTCGCTTACGCTCAGCACCGCAAACCGCATACACGACCTCCCGGGCCTTCCTTTCGCCGAAACCGTAACAGACACACGCGCTGAGGAGGTACCGGCCAATAGTGCCGTCCCTCAGTATTTCGATGTGTACGAGCGGAAATTCGGCCTCCTCGTCTATCGCCCAGTAAAGGTAATCGTGGTATGCGAGCGCGAAGGGCACCTGCGCATCGAAACGGACAAAGGTATGTTCTCGGTCCAGGGAATCATCAATGCTACCGGTACGTGGGATAAACCGTACATCCCTGAATATCCAGGCGCATCACTATTCGAAGGTACCCAACTGCATACCCGGGATTACCATACGGCGGCTGATTTCGCAGGCAAGCATGTGCTGATTGTGGGCGGCGGTATCTCGGCTGTCCAACTGCTTGACGAAATCTCACAAGTAACGGAAACCACGTGGGTAACCCGCCGACCGCCAGTGTTCGAGCCGGGCCCTTTTACCCCCGAGCGGGGACGCGCGGCCGTAGCCATGGTCGAAGAACGCGTGCGGCAGGGATTACCGCCTGCATCGGTGGTATCGGTAACCGGTCTGCCCGTCACACCGACGGTTGAAGCCATGCGCAAGCGCGGTGTATTGAACCGCCATCCGATGTTCAGCGAGATCATACCTTCGGGGGTACGCTGGCCTGACGGCCGTACGCTAGAAGCAGACGTCATCCTCTGGTGCACGGGTTTCCGCAGCTCGCTCGACCACCTCATGCCACTGATGCTGCGCGAAGCGACCGGGGGCATCACTATGGCGGGCCGACTGGCTACCCTGGTGGCCAAAGACCCGCGCATACATTTAGTGGGTTATGGCCCATCGGCATCCACCATCGGCGCCAACCGCGCAGGGCGGGCAGCGGCACAGGAGCTTACCGATTACCTAGGCATGGGTAAATGACCCGTCATAGTTTGATAATGCCGCGAAATTGATATTTTTACAGCCACAACAATTTAACAGACAATGGCATCAGGTTTTTTTGCGGTTTTAGACGATATTGCAGCATTGATGGATGACGTGGCCGTGACCAGTAAAATCGCCACGCGCAAAACCGCGGGTATTTTGGGAGACGACCTCGCGGTAAACGCGGAAAAAGCAACGGGATTCCTGGCATCGCGCGAGCTACCGGTACTGTGGGCCATCACAAAAGGTTCTTTTTTAAACAAGCTGATCATCATCCCCGTGGCCTTGCTGTTGAATGCCCTTTTTCCGGCGGCCATCAAAGTGGTCCTCGTCATGGGCGGGTTTTACCTGGCATACGAAGGCGTGGAAAAGATCATCGAGTTTGTATTCCATCGGCAGAAAAAAGGACACGAAGTAATCGAAGAGCAGCAGGAGCAACCGGTCGATGCCGAGAAAACGAAAATCAGATCGGCCGTCACCACCGATTTCATCCTATCGGTGGAGATTGTCATCATCGCCCTCGGCACGGTGCTCGACAAAAGCCTGTCTATCCAGATACTGACCGTCTCGGTGGTTGCCCTGTTGGCAACGGTAGGTGTATACGGCATCGTGGCCCTCATTGTGCGCATGGACGATGCCGGGCATCGCCTCATCAAACATAGCAACGAGAGGGGAGGGTTGTTTGTACTGGGAAACTTGTTGGTGAAATCGCTGCCAATCGTCATCAAGAGCCTGGCGGTAATTGGCACTATCGCCCTGCTTTTGGTCTCGGGTGGTATCTTTATCCACAACATCGACTATTTCCACCATATATTGCCCAACGTACCGTCCATTGTCAAAGAATTGGCACTCGGCATAGCCGGCGGGCTGGTCGCTGTGGCATTGGTGAGTGCGGGGAAGTGGATATTTGGCAAACGATAGCATCTGCATTGCCGGAAATACCGAGATAAATCGACCGGAAATTATTGCTATCTTTGTTAGTTGAGAAACCACTAGATATCAGGGATGTTATCCAAGAAAACGAAATACGCCATCAAGGCACTGATTGTATTAGGCCGGAATTACGGTAAGGAACCCATGCAGATCCAGCGTATCGCGGAGGCTGAACGTATTCCCAAGAAGTTCCTCGAACAGATCCTGCTGGAGATGCGCAATGCAGGCATCCTGTACAGCAAAAAAGGAGCAGGAGGCGGCTACAGCCTCAATAAGGCCCCGGAAGACATCCGCCTGTCGCAGGTGATGCGCCTCATCGATGGGCCCATCGCACTGCTGCCCTGCGTAAGCCTCAATTTCTACCGCAAATGCGATGAGTGCAAAGAAGAGGAAGTATGTGGTATCCGCGATACCTTTGTCGACGTGCGTGATGCCATGCTGCAGATCCTCAACGACACCAGTGTAGCCGACATCATCAGCAAGGAAAAACGGCTATCGCTAGACTGATTACTGGAAGTACCCGTCCTTTTAAACGGCGTGCGGCCGGGGTTTACCCAAGGACGAGGTGGCCCACAGCATCAACCAGGTGAGCAAGCCGTTGTAAATAATCAACTCAAAGCCCACAGCATAGGCCGTATAGGGCACCACGACGTACGTATTGGCCACGTAGCAAAGGAGGGGCGACAGTACGCAGATGTAAGGTACAAGCCGATCGGCCACCGGCAGCTTGGTGAGGATACCGAAAGCGAACAGCCCCAACAGCGGTCCATAGGTGTAGCTGGCCGCGGTAAAGATCGCATTGACCACGGAATCGTCATTGATGACCCTGAACACCAAGATAACCAACAACATCACAATCGAAAAACCAAAATGCACGCGGTTGCGCGTGCGTACCAGTGCGCGGTCGTTGGGATCTATTTTCTTATTGAAATTGAGGAAGTCGACGCAAAAGGAAGTGGTGAGCGCCGTGAGTGCCGAATCGGTAGTGGCAAATGTCGCCGCGGTGAGGCCCATCATGAACACAATACCGGGCACAATGGCCAAGTGGTGGAGGGCTATCTCCGGGTATAGGTAATCCGGCGTAGGCATATTCGCCAGATCTATCCCATTCTGGCCAGCGTAGATATATAACAGCGCCCCTACGGATAGGAAAAAGAGATTGATGACCACGAAGATACCCGTAAAGGTGAGCATATTTTTCTGCGCCTCACCAATCGTTTTCATACTTAGGTTCTTCTGCATCAAGTCTTGGTCCAGCCCGGTCATAGCCACCGTAACGAAGATACCACCAAGGAAATGTTTCCAGAAATGGATGCGGTCGCCCAATAGGTCATCCCAAAAGAAAATCTTCGAGTAGCTGCTTTCCTTTACCGTCTCGATGGTCTCCAACAAGCTCAAACCCAAGCTATCGGCCATGAAATAGATGGATAAGATGACCGCCAATACCAAAAAAAAGGTCTGCATCATGTCTGTGATGATGATGGTCTTTAGCCCGCCCTTGTTGGTATATAACCAGATGAGCAGCAAGCACAGTGCGATGGTAACGGCAAAAGGGACATTCCACGCGTCGAAAATAAACCATTGCAAAATGATAGCCACCAAATAGAGGCGGAAAGCCGAGCCGATGGTGCGCGATATCAGGAAAATCATGGCACCCGTCTTATAACTCCTGTGGCCAAGGCGCTCCTCCAGGTACGTGTAGATGGAGGTGAGGTTCATGCGGTAATACAGGGGCAGCAGCACATAGGCGATGATGATAAATCCCACCGCATTACCGAGGATAAACTGGAAATAGCCGAAGTCACTATTACCCACTGCGCCCGGCACGGAGATAAACGTTACACCCGACAGGGCGGTGCCAATCATGCCGAATGCCACCATATACCACTTGGCACTACGGTTGGCTACGAAAAAAGTGGCGTTATCGGCCGACTTGCGCGAGGTGAAGTACGCCACGCCAAGCAACAGACTGAAATAAACCACCAAAAAAAGAAGGAGGACTGAAGGGGTCATGCCGATATGGAATTTAATGGTCCGTTACGCGGGAGTGTTCAATGGCTTTGCGCACGCTGCCGTGTTTTTCGAGTAAATCCGAGGCGGTTTGCGCATCGATGCCGGTTTCTTCCATAATGATGCGGATACCCCGGCTGAATAGTTTGTTGTTGGTCAGTTGCATATCGACCATCTTATTTCCCTTTACGCGGCCCAATTGGATCATCACCGTGGTGCTGACCATATTGAGTACGAGCTTTTGGGCAGTACCGGCTTTCATGCGGGTAGAGCCCGTAACAAACTCGGGCCCCACGATGACCTCGATGGGATACGTTGCGGCCTCGGCTATAGAGGTGCCTGCGTTACAGACAATACATCCGGTAACGAGTCCAGCCGCATTGGCTTGTTTAAGGGCACCAAGAACATAAGGTGTGCCACCGGATGCGGCGATGCCCACCACCACATCTTTGCTGTTGATACCATGCTCTTGCAGGTCGATCCAGGCTTGTTCCACATCGTCTTCTGCAAATTCAACGGCTTTTCGGATGGCTGTGTCGCCGCCGGCGATGATGCCGATGATCCAGTCGTAGGGCACCCCGAATGTGGGTGGGCATTCCGAAGCATCGAGGATGCCTAACCGACCGCTGGTACCGGCACCGATGTAAAACAACCGCCCTCCCGCTTTCATGGAAGCCACCGTGGCTTCGATAAGGCGCTCAATCTGGGGGATAGCCCGCTGTACGGCTGTTGCCACTGTCTGATCTTCATTGTTGATGTTGACCAACAACTCGCCTACGGTCATCTGGTCTAAATGCTGATAATTTGATTCTTGCTCCGTCGTATTTGTCATCTCGCTCTCATTGTTATATAGTAATCGGCAACGCACCCGGTGTCCGTAGACTATTCCGTCTCGCCATTGTCCGTCATTTTGCTTTTGGGCAACTAAAATGTCGTTAAAGTAAAGAAAAAACGATTAAAGATTACCGAAATAATTCATCTATCCGTTTTAACACTACTTTTTTGACCGCGCCTCCTCACGCGCTTGCTGCTCTTTAGCCGCCAATAGGTAAATCAGCGACGCCGTGCCATCCATGGTCGGCTCGTTGGTACTGTAATCGCCATAGTCGTCGTGGTACACGGCCAAGTCCGATTGGAACGGCGCATGCGCATCGGGCTTGGTGAGCCGGATACCGATAAGATTGCTGAATATGCTGCCAAATACCGGGCCATCCACCAACCCGCCGTCTATCGGATAACGATCCAAGTGGGTGAAGGCCGAATGGGGATCGGTGGGGGTATCACCCCACGCCGGCAGGCCATACACCATGCTCGTGCCCCACGGGTTGCAACCGAAGAGCCAATCGAAGTTGGCTTGCTCCAATTGGGCGAAGGTATCATCGTTTGCCAGCTCTCGGTACCATTGGCATTGGATGGCGAAGGCTGTGGTAAGGTTGTTGCTGCACCAGATGAAGGGTACCCCGCGGTAAAATGCATTCTGCCCGGCACGCGCCCATACCTGTTCGATACCCTCGCGGTAATAGGCGACTACCTCTTCTCGCCGATGACCTTCCAGGTGCCGAGCCAGCTCACGATGCCCTAAATTGATAAAGGGATACCACTGATAATGTGCCGCGGTGTCGCTCGCCATCCACGGCGTTACGGGTTCCCGCTTCGCATAGCTAAGCGCCTCATCCAGGAACCGCTTACTGCCGGTGGCTTGCCACTGGGTGGCTGCGGCCAGGGCCATATCATCCACCCAATTGTCTTCGGCATAGATGTAGGGCGATTTCACCGAAGCCGTCTGCGTAACGCCTGGCTTCTTGTTGGCAAAAGCATATGCGGTGGTGGCCTTGTTGCGCAGCAACTGGGCATATGCATGGTCTACCTGCTCGAAGACCGTGCTGCCCAAATTGAAGGCACTCGTGAATTTGGCCGCGGTAGAGCTGGTGCCCGTGGTATGGTTCATGAACTTGCCGCGCTGCTGCGGCTCTCCGCTCACAAAGTACACCGGTCGTTCGTAACCACGGCCATAAAAGTCGTCTTCGCCCGGCATGCGCATGCCTGCGTGGTCCCTATCGTCTGCAATCTGATTGAACAGGAGGTGGGGTTGGGGATGCATTTTCAGCAGCCAGTCCAGCCCCCATTTGGCTTCGTCCAGCACGTCGGCCACTTGATTGGCGCCATTCAGGCCATTGGCTTGCTTATGGTCTTGGAACACATCTGGAAAATCGTGGTATGCGGCCAATAGGTGATACGTGGCATTGGCGGAGGTGGTGGCATATTGCAAATAGTCGGATGCATCGTGCCAGCCGCCGGCCACATCGATGTGCGTGCTATCGGGTAAGCCTGCGCCGGCAGCATACAGCGTAAACCCATCGTGCGTATGGCAACTATCCTGTAGGAACGGGTTGAACAGCGTGCGCTGCTGCCGCATATAGCGAAGCGCGAAATCGGCCGCACCATCGTACACGTTGGCCGCAATGCGGAACTGCGGCGAGCGTGCGCCACCCACTTCGAGGTAGTACGTACCGGTATCGGCATGTGCCGAAAAATCAAGCCGGTAAGAGGTACGGAACGGTCCGTAGGCCCCGAAATTCTCGCCGGTACGCGCGCTATAGACCGTTTCGCCGGTTTGCGCATCGATAAGCGCAAACTCGCGAAAGCGCTGCTTACCTTTGCTGCCCAATACAGCCACTTTGATGCCCAAGGGGGTGTAACCCAATTGGTTGATGCGGATCCAAGCCCGCTTTTCGGGGTCGCCGTAGGTTAAGCAGACCACCTTTCCATCCATGGTACTGGCTACCAGCTGCCCTTTGAGTGGGAGCATGGGGTTTACCATGGCATTGGACAGTTTATACTGCCATACCACCGCGCCGCTGGCGGCGTCGAGGCCGCTCACCAATCCGGAATGGCTGGGCACGAACACCTGCCCATCGTTGGCGGCAAGGGCCGAGGGGGTAAGTTCGTAAGGCAACTGCAGTGCCGAAGTCCAGTCGATCCGCATGGTATCTGCCGTGGTGGAAACACCAAGCACCTCGCCATCCATGGTTTTCACATACACGAGCTTGCCATCTTCAGATAAGCCCATGGATTCGCGGACACGGATACTGTCGATTTTCTTGCGCCATACCTCTGCACCCGTACGTGCATCCAACGCGGTCATATACCGATCGGGCGCCACGATAAACACGCGGCCATTGGCGCCCACGGGGTAGCATGCCGCCGGTGAAAGCATACGGCTTGAAGCGCCGTTGGACCACTCCCATTTTAGCTGGCCATCGGCCGGATCGATCGCGTAGAAACCGTTGCCCCACGAACCGAAATACAACGTATGGTCATACAGAAGCGGTTTGCCAGACACGTAGCCTTTCACCGCATCGAACGACCAGCGCAGCTGGCCCGACTTGATGTCGATGGCGCGGAACACGCCATCGGAAGCACCGATATAAGCGACGCCTTTGTGCACTAACGGCGAACCCAGCACCGCTTTTTCCGTAGCGTACTGCCACTGCTCCTTCCCTGTTTTGGCGTCCAGCCCGTAGATGTAGCGGTCGGTAGAGCCTACCACTACGTAGTCTTTCCACACCGCGGGAGTGGAGTATACCTTGCCACCCGTTTGAAAAGCCCACACCTTGTGGCCGGTCTGCGCATCGAGCGCATAAACCTGCCCAGCGGTATTGGCTGTTATCACGAGTTGCTTGTAAGCGGCGAGTCCGGCACCGATATCGCTATCGTCTTGGAACGACCATGCTTCGCGCACAGCGGCATGCCGCGTATTCACGTCGTAGCTGGGCCGGTGATAGTAGCGGCGTTCCGACTTGAAATGGTGGTTTACCAAGGGAATGGTCGCCCAGGCAGGTTGGGTGCCTACGCCGGGATTGCGTTCTTGGTAAATAGCGCGGCCGTTGCCGATGGTAACGATGTTGTAACCACCTACGGTATCTTTAGCCCGCAGGTTGGAACGACCCATGATGCCGGGGATACCCTCGAAGTCGTATGGTTTGTTCTGATGCCCGTGGCCACAGAAAAAGAGTTGCACATTGCGCGTCTTTACACGGTCGAGTGCTTCGAACCAGTTGTTGAGTGACGAGTCTTGCGGGTAGTGGTTCACATAGATGAGCGGCATATCCACATCGGGATGCGCGGCGAAGAGGGAATCCATCCAAACCAGGTTTTCGCGGGGTACCTGGCCGGGGCTCATGCGCATGTTGGGGCCCGAGTTGGTACCCACAAAGAAGTACCCCTTGTGCACGAAGGCAAAGGTTTCACCACCGAACACCTCACGGAAGCTGTTGCCTCCGCTTTCGGACCAGTTGGTATCGTGGTTGCCCGGAATAACATGCCAGGGGATGTTGAGGCTATCCAATATCCGCTTGGCCAGCAAAAGCTCCTCATCCGAGCCGAACTCGGTGACGTCGCCCGACAGGATAACGAAGTCGAGGTCGGGATTGGCATTGATATCGGCTACCGTACGCCGCAGGTCGTCCGCGCCCGTGGCGCTGCCCACATGCGTATCGGTGACGTGCGCAAATTCGAAGGGCTGGGCATGCGCGGTCAGTACCGTCAACAGCACCAGCACCTTCAACAGCGCCATTGGTTTTAATAGATAGGATCGTTTATTAGCCGTCATCTGCTCGCTCATCTGCCTTTAGCAAGGTCGCCCCGTTAAGGGCGACCTTTTTTATGATTAGTCAAATTTAGTGTGTTCAAGGCACGTGCTATTCCCAACCTATGGTTTGGGTAAGGGTGTAGCCACGTTCTTCATAATCGATAATCTGCGATTGACCCACCGGCGCCATGTAAACTTCGCTGCCAAATGCATTGCGGTTCGCCGCATTTTCGATCATGTAAAACCCAACCATATCAGCTGCATTGGAACCGTTGTAGGTCACAATTGTTCCATCTTGTTTCTGCACTTTCAACACCCCTTCATTACTTTCGGATAGGAGGACGGGTATGTCCTCTTCAACAGCTATCCACGGGCCGAGGAAATAATCCGGGTCGGTACTGAAATCCATATACTCAATTTTTCCCCACCGTTTTATATCCAGCAACCGCGTATGCTCATAGAAAAATTCCATGCGCCGTTCGCGGCGGATTTCCCAAATCAGTGCCGACACGTCGGCATCACGGTCGGGATCGTCCGGAAGCGCGGCAAGCATCAATGGTGCCGTTTTCTGTACGCCTTTTGCGATGGCGGCCTCATCCAATGGCCGATTACGGATCGCGTTGATGGAGGCATCGAGATCGCCTTGCGTTACCGCAGGGCCACCAAAGAACTCGGCCAATACGGCTTTGGCCTCAATCCAGTTCAATACAGGCTCGGCCAACCGCATCACGGGTGCATCGTTAGTATTGGTATTGCTTCCCCAGGCAGGCGGATAACTTTGCCCGATATAGGTCATGGCCTCGCGCGAGGCAAACTTATAGGTATAGAATAACGAAGCCGATGCGGGGCGGGGATCTTCAAATATGGTTGCTTCAAAGCGGGGATCACGCGTTACAGCTAGGTCGGTTATCGAAAAACTGGACGCATCAGCGATTGTCGAATGCTGCCAAACCTGGCCGTCATTACAGATAAATGATTTAACAAACTCGAGATTCGCGCCTGCGGGCTGCCCTTCCGTGCCGTTATTATAAGAGCCGATGTGGTGGGTGACACCCAATGCGGCATCATACGTCCGCCACATCAATATTTCCGGGTTGCCATCCAGGCTCTCCGAAGCGAAAAGGCTCTTGAAATCGCTTTCAAACGAATAGGGGCCGCTCATCGCAAACGCAGCCGCCTCAACGGCAAATTCAAGGTATTTTTTCGCCCGTTCTGCATCCAGCCCATGATAATGCTGGAATGTACCCTCAAACAGCATAAAACGGGAGATAAACGCAGCAGCAATATACTTATTGAGCATTTGCTTCCCATCATCGACCCGGATGTTATCCATCACGAACTTGAAATCGTCGTACACGGCATCCATCACCACGCCGCGATCGTCACGGTCTTTATACAATTCATCCCATGCATCATCGGCTACCACATGATCGTAATACGGCACATCGCCGAATACGTGGACCAGGCGGCTGTACTCAAAGCCGCGGAAAAAACGTGCTACCGCCACCCAGTGATTATAGGCTTCGGCCTCCAAATTGGTTTGTGCAATATTCTCCAGCCGGTTAATAAAAATATTGGCTTTGCGCACCCACGAGAAATTCCACGTAGGACCGGCGTATTGGCTCATCCAAGCCGCGTCCTCGTCGGTAGAACTCCGGGTTGCCGGTACGCTGTTTTCAAAGTGCGCCTGCACGTTGCGGCTGGTCACATCGTCTGAAAAGGTATAGCCCCTCACCGGTGTATAGTCAACACCCCATCCACTATCGTAGCCCACAAAATACTGAGAATAGAAGCCGTTAGCGAAGAGCCGGACATCCGTTTCATTCCGCCAGAAATTATCATCGACAGGTTCGGTCAGTGGTGGCCGATCCAGGAGATCGTCGTTACATCCGGCAATCAACAACGATGCCGTGCATATACTGTATATGAATTGAGTTGGAAATTTCATCGTTTTAACGTTTAGAAGTTCAACTGAACACCAAATGATACACTTTTGAAAGCCGGGGTTCCCATGCCCGTACGGCTCAAATTATAATTCGTATCGTTCCACATGGAGAAGCCGGCTACCGCCTCGGGATCGATGGGCAGGCCATTCAGGTTATCCCATGTGACAAAGTTCTCCAGCGATGTATAAACCCGTAGGGAATTGATACCTATCTGGCTCAATAATGACACCGGCAGCGAATAACCTAACGAAATGTTCTTGATACGCAAATAAGACATATCCAGCAAGTACCTGGATTGCCGCTGCATGTTGTTATTCGTGTTGTTCCCTGCGTTATTGTAGGCTGCTGGATAGAAGGCATCGGTATTCTTGGGCGTCCAATAATCGTCCGCAATCGCCGCGGGCATGGCTCCATCTGAAGTATGGAATCCGGGAATGGCCAAATTACCACCACCCCACACTTCGCGGCTGCCTACGCCCTGGAAGAAGACAGCGAAGTCAACGCCCCTGTAATCAGCACCTAACCGGAAACCGTATTCATATCGCGGAGTGAAGTTGCCGATGACTTCCCAATCACCGTGATCGCCCACAAGCTGGCTTCCGTTATCCAGTTCGCCATCTCCGTTTACATCCACGAATTTAACATCGCCAGGGCCGAAATAAAAGTCTGCACTATTTTGCAGGAAGGCTTGGTAAACGGGTTTTTCGCCGTTCGGCCCCGGCTTGAGCTTATAGGCTTTCCGTCCCGCATATTTTGCACTTTCCGCTTCGGTCAATGTAATCAGCTGCGGCTCACCATCGGGGCCCAATTCAAAATCAGCGTATTGATACAGCCGATCCGTGCGATACCCCCAGATTTCACCATATGTTTTCCCCACATAATAGCTGTTTACGCTCTGCGTTGTTCCGTATTCCATGATGACCGACTTCGCATCGGAAATATTCCCCCGTAAATTGATTCCTAAGCCATTGTCGAAGCGGTGATTGAAGTCCACCGCAACTTCCCACCCCCTTGTGCGCAACGACCCATAATTGCTTTGAGGTGCATCAGAACCGAAGGTTGGTGGCACACCTTCTGCCGGCACAATCATGTTTTCGGTATTGCGTTGATACCAATCGAATGAAAAACCAAATTTATTGTTGGAGAAACGCGCATCCACCCCGAAATCCAAGGTGGTGACGTCCTGCCAGGTAATCGCAGCCGCAACGGCATTCGGGGTACCCACAAAATACGAACGGGAGCCATCCCCACCGATCCAGGTAGATTGTCCGATGTCCATCGTGGGAACGTACAGATTGCTTGGCACGGTCTGATCACCGATGGTGCCCCAGGAGCCCCTGAATTTGAAAAGATCCAGCCAGTCTCGCGTACCTTCCATAAAGCCTTCTTCACTCAGTACCCATCCAGCCGAGAACGAGGGGAACCAGCGCCATTTCAGATCCGTTGGGAATTTCGAGGTACCATCGTACCGCAAGTTCGCCTCCACGAGGTATTTGTTTTGAAACGCATAGTTGACGCGACCGAAATACCCCAATTGCGCCTCCCAGAATTCACCGCCGTCTCCCGTCCACGTGCCGATGCCATAGGGAAACTGCGGATTTACAATATCGATGAGATTGGTTACTTGGGTAAAATGGTTCGCCCAATCATCAGTCACTCGATTCATCCCGAGCATGAACTTAAAGTCATGCCCACCTTCCAAGCCTAGGTTATAGGTTGTAAAAGCATTAATGGTATGTTTATTCAGGTTCTCGGAAAGCTTGTAAATATGGTCCGGGTTCGATCCAGGTGCTGTGTATGTTTCCAATCCCAGATCATAAGCTGGCATCGCTCCCTCTGCGGTACTTGACACCACTTCTCCAGCAGAATTCACATAAACGGGGTTACCATCCTCATCAACCCGTGCCTGGGGTGCCACCCATGAGTTGCGGGCGGTGTACTTCGTCCCCGGTCGGTCCCAAACGTGTCCTTGGTTGGCATATGTATAATCAAAGTCGACCGTCCAATTATCCATAAGCGTCACCGTCCCCCCGAGGTTTAGGTTCAAATAGTTATACAGCAAACTTGCGGTATTTGCCGCCGCTGCTTCGCTAGCGGGACTGCGAATAGGATCTCCATTCTCGTCATTGCCAAGCGGATAAACCGGACTCCACCTGAAGAGATAGAGCCATGGGTCGGCCGTGGTTGAGCTGGTCACGTATGGGTATTCTTTGTTTCGTTGGGAATACAACACACCCGCTCGCGCTGTAAAGTATTTATTGATTTCACTGGTCACGCGCAACGACGCATTGTATCGGGTAAACTGATCTTTCTTCGCCGGCTTCATCATCCCGCTTTGATCCAACAGACCCAAACCGAGATTGTACGAAGTCTTTCCGGAAGTGCCCGCGATGCTCAGGTTGTGCTGCTGTGTGGGCGCCCATTCACGCACCATCGCTTCATAGGGATCATACGTACGTAACCCAAATTTGTAAGGTCCGCCCGGTTCGAAATACCAATCCCGACCATACACTGTCGGGTCGTCCATTCCAATAGATCCGCCATACCTATTGTGCCAATCGACCGCACGGGCGTAGCTTGCGCTATCGACTTTATAAAACGCGCCGGTAATTGAACCGCCAACCCGGTTTACGGCATCCAGCGAATATTTCAACCCATTCAGTTGTGCCATCCGTAAGTCTTTCCAGGGGTTTTGAAAAGAAAAGTTATTGGAATACGTGATTTGGGGTTTTTCGATTCCGGTACCTTGCTTGGTCGTGATTAAAACAACGCCGAATGCCGCTTTGGCTCCATATATCGAAGAAGCGGCAGCATCTTTTAACACCGTGATGGATTCAACATCGAGGGGGTTGACGAGCGTGATGCTGGGGATTTCCACGTTGTCCAGCAAAATCAACGGCTGGGTTTGGGTGCCCCCGTTTGCCAGCCCTTGTATGGAAGCAATTTGCCCCCGTATACGGATTACGGGATCAGACCCGATCTCGCCGCTTGGAAGCGTCACGCTTAACCCGGGTGTTGTCCCCTGGATGGCCCTACCCACATCGGCGATTGGTCTCGCCTCTAAGTTTTCTTTCACGCTGATTGTTGAAACCGCTCCGGTGAGGTTGCCCCGCCGCTGCGTTCCGTAGCCCACCACCACTACCTCGTCGATGCTGCGACCGGCAGGTTGCAGGGCCACCGCCATGGTTGCGGAGGTCACTTCCACGTCCTGTGATGTAAATCCGATCATGGAAAAGTGCAGGGTACTGCCCATAGTGGCGGAAATCGAAAAATTACCGTTTTCGTCGGTACTCGTGGCCGCTTCGCCGCCGACGACCGACACACTGACACCTGGCAGCGGTCCTTCCGGGCCCGATACCGTGCCCCTGACCGTCTGCTGTTCCGCATCCGGTAGGTTTGACAACATTGCACCCACCGTCTCCGAACGGTCGAGCATTGCTTTCGCTCCGGTCGGACCGAAGGCCCAAAGCATCACGCTTAGCGCAATCATCATCGAGAATCGTATTAGTTTTCTCATTTTCTTAAGCGTTTAGTTAGTTAATGCGATATAATTTGGTATAAAAACTATTCAAAATCAGGATACAGCAAGTATGGCTTACGCATGGCTTTATACGCGGCCAAATCGGCCGCCCACGATTCCCGGATGTCGGCTTCGCTTTGCCCGGCAATAATCTGCTTCCGCAATTCGTCGGTACCGGCAAGCTTGTCGAAAAACTCGGGGCGCGAGAAAAACTTGTCTTTGAATGGTGCTTTCTTATAGAAATCGATGAGGTACTTGAGCGTAAAGGCCTGCTCCTGGGGCTCCAAGCCGCGGAGGTCCAAGCCATAGCATTCGTTGCCCTGCTGTTCCACATGGGCGGCCATGCCGGTACGTGTGCCGGGCGTGAACGTAAAGTCGCCAAACACCGGATCGGGATAGCCCAACACCTGGAAAGGCCAGTCCGTGCCCCGCCCCACGCTGATGTCTGTACCCTCAAATAGGCACAGTGACATGTACAGGCGTACGGAGAGTTGGTTGGGCAGGCTGGGCGACGGGATAACCGGCAGTTCGTACGGGGTGCTATGGTCGTAATTTTGCACCGTGATGACCTCGAGGTCGCACTGCGCGCCGCCATCGAGCCACCCTTCGCCATTAATCATCATAGCCAATTCGCCAACGGTGAGCCCATGGATCATCGCGATCTTGTGGTAGCTTACGTTCGATTTGAATTTATCGTCCTTACGTACCGGCCCATCCACCTGGTCACCATTAGGATTGGGACGGTCCAACACAATCAGTTTTGTTCCGTTTTTGGCACACAGCTGCATCACACGGTGCATGGATGTGATATACGTATAAAACCGTGCACCCACATCCTGAAGGTCAAACAACATCACGTCCACGGAGGCAACGATGGAATCGGCTTTTTCATTTTTGCCGTATAACGAATATAGCGGAAGGCCCGTTTCCTCGTCAACATCATTCGATACCTTCTCCCCCCGCTCGATATTGCCGCGAAAACCATGCTCGGGGGCAAAGGCAAACCGTAAGTCCACCTTCTCTTCCAACAGTACATCCACTAAATGGCGGTCGCCCACCACCGAGGTTTGGTTACCCATCATACCCACCTTCTTGCCAGCCAGTAAGGGCAAGTAACGATTGAGCTGCTCGGCACCGGTACGAATGCCTGCATCGTCGGTGGTATCGGCAACGTCTTCGGCACGTTGCTGGGCGTTGCCACCGCATGCTAATACGGCAATCAAGGGAAATAACATCAAAGCGAAAAACGATCCCCGTTTCGCGCTCTTCTTATTTGTCGAAAAAAAACCCATACGTCATTTTAAGGCTACATCAAATTGGACATACAATGTTAGGTAATATTTCCCATAATAATGCATGTTGTTGCGTGTTTTTTAAACAAAAGCATGCAAACAAACAGTTGAACAAAATTTTTCAGGCCATATACAAAACATTAAATTACTGTGTTATAGATAAATGTAGACATAAGAGTTTTTTGGCCTTCAGTTTATTTGCATCTTTATGCGCCAGTCAAAGACAAAAGAAGAGCCTGTAATCGTATACCGACACAGGCTCTTTTTTGATTTAATAGGTATGGGTTGCTAGGGCTGATCCCACCATAGCGGGGTATCCAGCGATTCCTGCTCCGGAATGTTGGGCCGGTTGGCAACGATTTCCGTATTCGGGATGGCAACGCGCCGGATAAAGGCTGGAAGTACTGCTCCTTGCGGCATTTGAAAGCCTTCATATCCGTAATCGTGCCGACGGGCATCATTCCAAGCTTCGTGGTTAAGATAAGTGACCACATATTTTTCCTTGAAGATCAGGTCAAGTGTGAGCTCAGCCGCGCCGACACCCACCGAGGCACGTTCTTTATATGCCGTTGCTTCACTCGCAGGCACACCCAGCATGTCCATGCTTGCCTGTATCCCATCGAGGTAAGCGGCATATGCTCGGGCCTGCAGGTTAGCGCGGAGTGCGGCCTCCGCTTCAACGAACTTCAGCTCGGCATAGGTCATGATATAAATCGGCGCCGTCTCGCTGCTGATCGGACTATTCGTAGATATATAGCACTCATCGTAAACGGTATTGGCCAACGGCCCTTGGTTACCGCCGCCATTGGGCGTACCTTTATAGTCGCCATTGACCGTCAAGTCCGTAATCCGGCTAATCCGGGGGTCGACCATGCCATAGGTAACACCATTGAGGTGGTTCACCCAATTGGCAGACAACCACCCGCCCAGCAAGCCTCCTAAATTACTGGTTGCAATACCCGACCATGGATTATCTCCGTTGAACACCCCCATCTTCATGTCATCGTCTGCAGATGCATAAGAATTATCCAGGGCAGCGAGTACTGCCTGCGGGTCGTAACTTGCCTTTTTCGTTATCTTATTCAGGTGCCGTGCCTTCAACCCATATGCCGTACGGACCCAACGCTCCACATCTCCGCCATGGATCACATCAAGGTCGGCATCGAGTTCCATGGTCGCATCTGTGCTACCAAGCGCCACGATCGCCTCGTCGATCAATTGCCCGATCGACGCGTATAATTGTTCCGGCGAATCATACGCAGGCGTAAAGGTCTCCACCTTGTTAAATGCTTCCGAATAAGGAGCCGACCCCCAAGTATCAAAGACCAAGCTAAGCTGGTAGGCAATGAGCAGCTTGCCCACACCCACATGCAAGTCGGCACCGGCCTCTTCAGCCAACACGACCATGTCGTGTGCGTCTGACATACCGTAGTAGGCCTGCGACCACGATGTGGACAAATCGGTGATGTCATATATATCCGTGGCCGATGCTTCCGTAGGGCTAGCGATATACTGTACATAATTGGCTACCGCACTGCCATAACGATAGGCATTCATGCCCACGCGATGGGTCGTCGACGCCAGCAACGAGTTGACACTGGGCGCCGTCACCAAGTTGGGATTATTGCCTACATCAAAATAATCCCCGCAACTATGGAAAGCCAACACCAGCGACAGACCCCCTATCGTTAGTCTTTTCGTTATTTTTGCTATTGAGGTATTCATGATTCTGTCTCCCAATTAAAATCCAACATTCAGTGTAAACAAGTAACTCCGCAACGCCGGGTAGGTCATCCCCGCAAATCCTTCCGCGTTTGACCCGCTGTTGCTCGTTGAGTTTTCGGGGTCATATCCATTGTAATCGGTAATCACCAGCAGGTTATTGCCCGTCAGGCCCACCGAAGCGTTCTTGATGAACCTGGTGCCGAACCACCTGGCCGGCAAGCTATAATTGACCGACACCGAACGCAACTTCACCCAGCTGGCATTCTGCACGAAATACTCGGAATTGCCCCGATAATAGTTCCGGTAGTAACCATTGCCGTAATCCCTGTCCGTTACCTCATCATAACCTTGCCCCAACCACACCTGTTGGGTGTTGGGTGTACCGTCGGCCAACACCCCTTCGAAAACGATATGGTCATTGCGGTTGACGGTGTAGTCGGCCATGCCGAAGGCGGCCAAGAAGTTATCCATTTGGTTATAGTATTTCTGGCCGAATTGACCGTCTATCAACACGGAAGCGGATAGGTTTTTATAGCTAACGCGGTTGTACCAACCGCCGATCAGCTTTGGGAACACACTACCCAATTGCTTCGCGTCGGAAACGGAGCTCAACATAGGGAATCCGTTGTCACCGATAAGCAGCGGCCGACCTTCATCTAACTTCAGTGATTCATCCACATCCGCCTCGATTTCTTCCGGTGTATAATACCGTTGGTATGTACGGCCATACAGTACCCCGTAAGGCTGACCGGGGATAACGCGCATTTCTACGTTGGAGCTCAGGTATCCAAATTCTGAGGCTACCACCAACTCCCCGCCGAGATCCTCATTGAGCGACAGCACCTTGTTCCTATTGGCCGATAGGTTCAGTTCGGTATCCCAAGTGAAGTACTGGTTTTTCACCGGTGTACCGCCCAGCGTCAGCTCCACGCCAGTATTGCGTATGTTGCCTACATTAAGGGAGGCGATGCGATACCCTGTCGTCGTTGATATAGGTGCCTGCATAATCTGGGCCTCGGAAATAGAATGGTAGAAATTTCCGTCAAACCGGAGCCGGTTGCCGAAGAAACGCATCACCAAACCCGCCTCGAAAGTGTTGGTAAATTCGGGTTGCAGATCTGGATTACCTAACAGCTCGCCCCGAGTAAACCCAGTGAGGCCAGTGGGCAATAGGTCATAGCCCGTATACCCCAAGCTGGTAGCGTAGGGCAATGCATCCTTTCCGATCTGCGCATACGAAAAGCGCAACCGCGTGTAGTCAATCACATTCGGCAGCGTCAGGTGGTCAGACATCACGTAACTGATGCTTGCCGATGGGTAGAAGAATGAATTGTTCGGAGCGAGCAGTGACGAGGTCATATCGTTTCGGAGGGTTGCATTCAGATAAAGGTACTCCCTGAAACTCAGCGTCGCATCGGCAAATGTACCCATCAGCCTGTAATCCTCCCGATAGGTATCCGTCCGCAGCTCATTCACATTGCTCATATGGTACCAGTTCCAAATGGTTAGGTCCCAACCTTCGGTAGCCGAACGATAGATTTTCCGATCAAAGATTTCGTTACCGAGCCGCAGCGAACCGTGGAAGTCCGACGACAGCTGGTGGGAGAGATTGATCATAAACGTGCTATTGAAGGTCCGGTATTTGGTATCATATACGTTGTAGAATCCAAGTCCACCCGCCCCATCCACATCGGCACCGTTTACACCAACCAATATCTCACCTTCCAGTCCCTGAAACCCAGGCGCCGTGCCCTGCCTGTTGTCGCGGTAAGCGTCTACGCCGAGTGTATAGGTAAGGCCCAGCCACTCGTACGGATTGTAATTGAACGTGGTATTACCAATGAAACGCAGCACATCATCTTCAAAACGGTTGGTTTTGGCGACGTAAATCGGGTTTTCGGATAGCCCGGGAAAGGCCATATATAACGTACCGTCTTCCTTTTGGTAGTGCCTCACGTCATAACGCGGCACCCAATAAGCCAACTGCTCGTTATACAGCCCCGCGTTGCCGCGATTGCCGCCGCTGTTGTTGATACTCATGTTGGTCGTTATACTGAATTTTTCGCTCGCTTTCACCTGGGTGTTCAACCGCCCCTGTAGGTTCTTGAAGTCCGTAAACGGCATGATACCCTGTTGCTTGAATTGCGACAGGGAAGAATAGTAGGTTATCCGTCCGGACCCGCCCGATACGCTTAACGTATTTTTATATTGATGTCCTGTATCAAAGGCATCTTCCAGGTAATTATACAGCTTGGCTGGATGGGTGGGATCGATTTCACGGGCTTCCTCCACCGTTGGGCCATAAGCGGGCCAAAAGGAATCGGTATCATACACACCACCCCAGCCCTGTGTATAGACGTCCTGCATCTTCGGGAATTTATTCACCTCGTCGATACCCACCGAACCTTGGTAATTGATGCGGAAATCGCCAGCTTTTCCGTGTTTGGTGGTGATGACCACCACGCCGTTTGAGCCACGCAAGCCATACAACGCGGTTGCTGCCCCGCCGCGTAGGATGTTCATCGATTCAATATCGTCCGGATTGATATCTACTGCGCGGTTACTCATTCCACGCCCCCCGGCCGAAGAAAACTGCGTAGATGTACTATTATCCATAATCACTCCGTCGATGACAAACAACGGGGAATTTTCACGACTTGGATCCAACGAGTTTATACCCCGTATCTGGATCTTTGCCCCTTGGCCGGGAGCACCCCCGGTATTACGGATCTGCACCCCTGCAATCTTTCCCTGTAGCGCGTTCACCATGTTGGGCTGTTTGTTGACAGTCAGTTGCTCGGCCGTAACCGACTGGGCGGTATAGCCCAGGGAACGTTCTTCCCGCTTGATTCCGAATGCGGTTACCGCTACTTCCCCGAGTGTTTCTGACGAGGGCACCAAAGTAACATTGAGGGTTGACCGGCTGCCGACATCCACTTCCTGGGTGGTCATGCCCACCAGCGAAAATACCAACGTATGCGCCGATGTGGCTGCAATACTGTAATTCCCGTTGTTGTCTGTTACGGTCTGCCTACCCTGGCTTTGCACGGTCACCGTTACCCCTTCAAGTGGCTGCCCTTGCTGGTCTACCACGCGGCCACTGACCATACCCTGCTGGGCATAGGCTGTAGACACGAACCAAAATAAGGCAAGCAGCATGTTGCCTAGCTGTTTTAACTGTCTTCGCGTTTTCATTTTTGTGTTAGTTAGTTAATCGACGAGTCATATTTTCCTTTTCACACCCATCCCCCCTCGTTACGCAATACAATTTTAATAAAAAATACAGATTATAGCAATATTTATATTTTTCTCCCAAAAAAACGCATTCCAATCCACCAATATGGTCAAAACAAACACCGAGAACAAGATATATCATGCATAAAGACGCAAACAAACAAAAGCAAGGCCTTCAGTACCGACTAAATCCGCATATCTCTTCGTCGCACAACAGACCTTTTAGCTCTTTGTCATTCAATACATCTTCGTAATGCATCCATCTTCCGTCCACTTTTATCATTTCATAAACTAGGCGGATACCGTGGCTGTAATCTACGTACCAATCGACATGTCCGGTATATAACGGCTGTATGGGAAGACCATCCGATTTATGCCACCCGTAAATGGCGACGCGGTTCGGTCTTTTATCCCTAGCGATCGCATAGCTGATGACCACATCCTTCTTGATACCCGCGATCAACCCTGCCCTGCCATCGCGTCGCTGCTCGATCATACGATGGTGGATAAAGAACGTGGAAACTTTTTCCCGTTCTTCTGTCAGGGGCATGGGCTCCAACTTTACCGCTGCAGCTTGATAAATATCATCTACCATTTTCCTTGTCGGTAAAAAGCAATGGAATTCGTCGGCTATTGCCTGTGCGGTTTTAGGGGTGAGCGGAATCCTGAAAAAATCGGTATCCCTTCCGATAGCAAGGTAGTCGGGCGTCACATAATAGGTAGCCTTGGTCAATTCTCCGTTGGCTGCGGTGATGTTTGTCTCTATTTTGGCCCATTCAGTCAGAAACTTCGGAATATGACCCGCCAAAATCTCCTTTTTTATCCAATCTTCCCGTTCTTGTAAATCAAGGGTATCCAGGTAACTCACCACACCTGCGATTGGCGCAATTTCGCTGCCCCTATGGGGTAAGACGGGCAGCCTATTCGTAGAACAGCCGGCAATCATTGCCGCAAAGGCAAGGTAAAAGAACAGGTTATTCCGTAGTGCCATTCCGCAATTCGCTTTATTTTCCGTCCATGTAATCATAGAATAATTTAGACACCGAGGAGAGGGCTGCCTTCGCCTTTCCTTCTTCCAGCCCACCGGATAGGAGCACCAATACATACCGGCGGCCATCGGGTAGGTAGACGATACCCGAATCATGCAGGATGTGGGTGATCGATCCTGTTTTATTGGCTACTTTTACGTCGTCGGGCAATTTGGCTGGGATGATACCCCGGTGGTGTTGATCCATCAGGATTGCCAGCATCTGCTTGCAGGCCTCTTCGCTCACCACGCCACCGGTGGCCAGCTGCTCGAAGATAAGCATGAGGTCATATGCTGTCGTGGTGTTATTAAGGCCTTTTTCATAAGCCTTGATATCTTCTACTCCGCGCAGTACTCGGATGTCGTCGGCACCGATATGCTTCATCGTCTTCATCACGTTCTTGGCCCCCACTTGGTCGATAATGATATTCGTGGCCAGGTTGCTACTTTCGGTGATCATCCGGTACAACAAGTCGTGCCAGGTGACTTTATCGCCCACTTTGGTGTATAACGCCTGCTCGCTATCGCTCTCGGGCGATAAAGCGTACCGGCTCTTGTCCACGATGCTCCTAAACGTGTTGTAAACGGTGATGGAATCCGTAAGCGCAAACTTCCCTTGTCCCGCCTGTTTGAAGGCTTCGATCATCACCGGCGTTTTCATGGTGCTGGCCGCGTGGAATGATTCGTTTTCGTGGAAAAGTACCCGTTGTCCACTTTCCACATCCATAAATGCATAAGCAAACCGGCCTTCGGGATATTTGCCCAACACCTCCCGGATACGCTCGCGCAACGCTGTGGTATCCAATATAGCGTCTTTGTCTGGCCGTAGCACAATGCGCGACAGTGAGGTCCGGTCGGTTGCCCGCTCGGCGACGAACCGTCCTTCACGGATGGACTTGTCGGCATTGAGCAAAAAGGTCAGGTAGGCATCACCGTCCCGCTCGGGATTGTCGGTAATCAGCCGGAAAAGGTCGCCATGGAACGGCAAAAGCGTGCCACTGTATTGTGGCGAACGGACGAAGTCCAGCCGTAAGGCGGTATCCCCCTGGTGGCCCACCACGATGCGGCCGATGAAGTCGTCGTGGTAGACCCCTACGTATGCATCGAGTGGTAAGGAGGGCTTCATCATGGGGTCGGCGACCACGGGTACGGTCGCCTTGCGGATGGAATCTTGCCGGGCCAACGAGCGGTCCACCCCTTTCTTATAGCCCGCCAACCAGTCGAACGGCTCCGCACCTAAGTAGTGGTCCAAAATGTGGTGGATGATGGCCCAATAAGCACTGGATACGGATTGGTTCGTAAGTACGACCACTCCCAGCCTTCGTTCGGGCAGCATCGCAATCTGTGATACAAACCCGGTGAGCGCACCGCCATGGCCCACCACCTGCTCGCCGCGGTAATCGTAGGTACGGAAGCCAAGCGCATAGCCATAAAAATGTTTCTGTGCGGGTTTGAGCCATGCCGGCTCCTTGCTGATGGGCATCGGCCGGACGACCTTCCAAAGTTCTTCGGTGGTTTCGGGATGGAACAGCAGGCCTTTTTCAGGTGTTCGCCCCGAGTCGAGCTGCGTAATCAGCCAATTCGCCATGTCTGCAGCCGAGGCGGCAATACCGCCGGCCGGATTGCCCGGATCGCCAATGTTGGAGTCGAAGAACTGTTCGATAACCTTCACCTTCCCATCACGGCGGGCGTGGGAATAGGCTACATTGGGCTGTTGGCGCAGCTCGGAAAACCGGCTGATGCTATGGCCCATTCCCACCTTATCGAAAATCCGCCGCTTGACGAAGTCTTCCCAGCTCATGCCCGAAACAGCCTCCACCACCTCGCCTGCGGCGAGGTAAAGAATATTGTCGTAGGCGTAAACCGAACGGAAGTCGTATGCCAAGGGCACATCTTTCAATTTGAGGAGCAATGCTTTGCGGGTGAGGTTGGCCGGCGGGAATAGGAGCATGTCGTTCACGTAGGCCGGGAGGCCGCTGTGGTGCACCAGCAGGTCGCGCACGGTGAGGTGATGGGTTACATAGCTATCGGATACTGCAAACCATGGCAGATACGCGGTTACGCGGTCGTCCCACCTCAGCTTGCCTTCTTCCACTAGCATGCCCAAGGCCGTAGCCGTGAACGCCTTGCTGTTGGAGGCAATACTGAACAGGGTATTTTCATCGACCTTATCCGGATATCCCAGGCGTTTGACGCCATAGCCTTTGGCCAGCACAACCTGTCCATCTTTCACGATACCCAGTCCCAACCCCGGAACATCGAACTCACGGAGTATGCGCTCCACATAGGCGTCGAGATCGGGTGGCAGGCCCGCGGATTGGGCGCGCGCTGAAGACCATAATAAAATCCCGAAAATTACAGGTAAAAATTTATACTTCATCATATGTCCCCTCTCTAGTGTCTGTTGTCGATTGTCTGTTGTCGATTGTCTCATAAATGCCTTTCCAAAAACTCGGCTACCGCCCGGTCTACCTGCACTTGGTGCTTATACAGCATCCAGTGGTGGGTGTCATCGGGGATCATGAGCGTCTCATGCGGCACACCCTTGCGCTTCAATCGGTTCAGCAGGTCTATCGTTTGTTCGAAATCGACATTGGCATCGTCATCGCCATGGATAAGCAATACGGGCGATCGCCAGCTATCCACGTAGGATACCGGCGACGAGGTCTTGGCCAACTCGATAGCCTTTTCGGCGTCGGGAGCAGGCTCGGCACTCACTGGCGGGATACGGCCGATATAGTTGTGCACCCCGTGGATATCCACCCCTGCCGCGAACAGGTCGGAATCTTTGCCAAGGGCAAGTGCCGTAAGGTACCCGCCATAGGACCCACCGTATACGCCGATGCGGCTAGCGTCGACTTGTGGTAGCTCGGCGAGCCACTCGCCCGCGGCCTTGATGTCTTGGTACTCCGCGGCGCCGTATCGACCGGCGAAAAGGGGCTTATGGAAATCGAAACCGTATCCGATGCCCAGTCGGTAGTTGACCGACAACACCACAAACCCGCGGCTCGCAAGGTATTGGTTCAGGGCATAGGTGTTTGAATAATAGTCGCCATAGTGCCAGCCCAACAGCATCTGCCGCTGCGGACCACCGTGGATGAAGACGACGGCGGGTTTCTTGGCAGCACCGCCTGCAGGTTCGAAAAGCTGGCCATAAACCGTCATGCCATCGGCGGCCTTGAACTCCACGCGGCTGGGGGTAACCAGCGGTGCATTTTTCAGTTCCGCGGGGATGAGGTGATCGCCCAACAGGCGGATATCATCCTTGGTCCCGGGCCAAGGCAATACAGCCGGCACGGAGGGACGCGTAGCGGTGGCACTGAGAAAGACCAGGTGATTGCCATCGCCCGTGATATGGGGAAATGTCTCGATTCCGTGACCAGGCGTGATGATGCGCATATCGGCCTTATCCACGGATACGGCAATGAGGTGGCGGCGGTCGATATCGTCGCTGTCCGGCCCGGTATTGGCGCTGGCCAGCAGCCACTCCCCGTCGGGAGAGGGTTTGACGTGCTCTACCATGAAATCGCCGGGGGTCAGCAGCAACGCTTCGCCACCCGTATCGGGGATGGAGTACAGGTGAGGCCAACTGTCGTGGTAGGAGACGAAGGTGATCCGGTCCTTGCCTACCCAATGCAGATTGGTTCCCCCATTGGTGGTCGGCTCGGCGCCTTGCGGCGTACGGGGCGCGCTCCAAAGCAGGGTTTCCGTACCGTCTTCGATATTGGCTACCCATATCGCCCAAGGGTTGATGACCGGGTTGAGGAGCGAGTCGGGCGCTCCACCCCATGCGTCTTTGCGGATGAAGGCGATATGCTTTCCATCGGGCGACCACCGTGGTGAGCCATCCCGGGCAAACGCTGGCGCGATCCACTGGATGGGTGTTTGGGCGTCGCGGAATATGCCGACCAACGAATGGCTACCCCGCGATGACACAAAGGCCAGCGCAGTGCCGTCGGGCGACCACCGCAGGGAGCCATTGGAACCCCTTGCATAGAACAGTTGCTCAGCTTTGGCCGAACCATCTAGAGCACTTACCCATACCTGTCCCTGGCGAATGAACGCGACCCGATCGCCGGTAGGTGAAACAACCGGCGAGTCGCCATCTGCCAATAAAAGAGGGTCACCCCCCGCAAAAGGAACACTCCATACCTGCACTTTGGTAGCTTCGGGTAGCGAAGCCGGATTACGCGGTGTGCTTGCATTACTACCGCCATGGTCGCCCCCTTTCACATAAACCACCCACTGCCCATCGGCCGAAAGTTGTACACTGGTGATCTCATCGCCGAGGTCGTCGTCGTAGCGGGTTAGTTTGCGTAGTTCGAAGGCGGGACCTTCGGCGACGTAAAGGTTGCGCCGCCCTTGCTCGTTGATGGCCAAAGCCACCCGGTTGCCCGAGGCCGATGTGGTTAATTCGGAAGGGAAGGGATAGGATGTGAAAGCCTCCAGGGTAAGCTGTTGGGCAGCAACGGGCTGACTGCCCACCAGGCAGGCAGCCCACCCCAACAAGAAATAACGGATTGATTTAATCACTTGTTTCATATCTAGTGTCTGTTGTCTAATGTCTGTTGTCAAAACCGCTCTCATTGCCCAGCCGGTCAACAGCGGTTACCCTGACATCCGCCAGTGCGGTTTCGCCATCGTCTGCATAAGCGGCCAGTTGCAGCGTCCGGGCATCGCGCGGCAAGATGGTGTAATCCCAATGATCGCCATAACGGCAGTACACTACCCACTTGAACACATCGTCGGGGTCGGCGTGGGACCAGCTTACTGCCACTTCCCGGCCACGTTTTTCTTGGGTAACCACCGGTGCGTCGGGTGCCTCATTGCCCAACCATGGGCTGGCAGGTACCAGCGCTTCCTTTTTATAGGGGCCCTCCAAAAGCCCTTGCGCCACCAGTGGATAGCGGGTAAGTGATGAGATGCTCCAATGCACGGCCCCCTTACTGGCCGGCACCATGCCACGTGTGATCATGATCTGGTTGATTACTTCTTTCACGTTTGCCTCGTTGCCGCCCCGTCCTACATTCATGCCCGGCCAAAGGTGCCGACCCAGTGTGTTTTCGCGCTGCCACCAACCCAGCAGCACCGGGAAGCTTTGGGGTATTTGGGATATCGGCCAATACAACTGCGGTGTGAAATAGTCTATCCAGCCTTTGTTCAACCACAGCTTGGCATCGGCGTAAAGCTTGTCGTACTGGTCCATGCCAGCGATACCGCTCGGATAACCGGGGCGCCAAATACCGAAAGGGCTCAACCCAAACTTCACGTGCTTCTTGGTGGCCTTGATTCCGCGGTATACACGCTCAATAAACTGGTTTACCTGACTCCGGCGCCAATCGCCACGCGAAAGCTTGCCACCGGTCCGTTGGTAGGTCGCCCACGAATCGTTATCGGGGAAGTCTGCACCGCCATTGTAAGACTCATACGGATAAAAGTAATCATCGAAATGTACACCATCGATATCATAGCGCTTCACGATATCCATCACCACCGCCGCCGAGTGGTCTTGCGTGGTTTTCTTTGCGGGGTCGAACCACCAGTAGCCTTCCTTGAGTTTAACCACCGACTCGGGCATTTTGTTGACAAGGGACGACGGCTCCACTTCGCCCGCCGCTATGTGGTGGGCACGATAAGGATTGAGCCACACATGTAACTCGAGTCCACGCTTGTGTGCTTCGTCTACCCAAAAGGCCAGTGGATCGTAGTAGGGGCTGGGCGGCCTACCCTGTTCACCAGTTAGGTAACACGACCAGGGTTCGAGCTTACTATCGTATAATGCGTCGGCTTGCGGCCGTACCTGGAAAATGACGGCATTGAAATGGTGGTCTTTGAGGAAATCCAGGAGTACGAGGGCCTCGGCCTGTTGATCAGCCGTACTTAAGCCGGGTTTACTCGGCCAATTGATGTTGGCAACGGTGGCCACCCAAGCTGCCCGGAACTCGCGCATGGCCGGCAGGGGGTCCGAATAGGCCGTAGAATCCTTTGGTAGGGGCGATTTCGCATGGCAAAAGGTCCACCCAAGCATGCCGAGCAGCAACGTTAGCCAGGTTCGTTTTATCATATTCCGTTTAGTTTATCTACCCATCATGAATCCTTGATTACTGTCCAGCGGTCTCCTTTAGAAATCCCCGCACACCTTCCACGATATGTTCGGCCACTTCTTCATGGAACGCATCATCCAGCAACCGCTCTTCATCAGCCGGATTGGAAAGGAACCCTACCTCCACCAATACATTGGGCAATTCCGTCGGTGCATTCAACGTAAAGTTAAACCCACCTACATTGCCAAAATCGGCCAACCCAAGCTTTCGCATCTCGCCAAGGATATGTTGCGACAGTGGACGGTACGCTTGGTGCCGGTAATAGGTAGACACGCCCTGCACCATCGGGTTACGCGACGAATTGCAATGGATACTGATCAACAGATCCGCATCCGATTGCCGGAATCGCTGCAGGCGATAGCTATTCCTGACCGACTGGTCGCGCGTGCGCGTCATAATCACGTTACTCCCCGCCGCCTCCAGCGCAGCCTTCAGTTTCAGGGCCATAGCCAGGTTGAGGGTTTTCTCCACCACGCCAGTCATACCCGCGGCACCCCGATTGCTTCCACCATGACCAGCATCCACAGCAACGGTAAGTCCGCGGAGGTCGAGCGTATCGGGCTGCGGTTTTACCCGAACAACCAATCGATTGCCTTCATAACCCACCTGGTAGCCCCAAAGCTGCTCCTTCTTCAGTTCGATGAACACCCTGAACACGTCTTTGCTGACCTGCTCATACCATACGTCCTCAATCGCTACGAGCCCTTCTTTTTGGGTAATCCAATTGCTATTTGAGACAGCACCATAAATATCAACCACGATACACGTGGGGTGCTGCCGCACCACATGGGTGTAAGGGAGACGTTCATCCAAACCGATCCGCACAAAGTCGTACGTGCTGTCCGACGTTACGGACCAACTCCCCGTCAGCGAATAGGGGCGGAAATGCGCTCCATGCTGAAGCCGCACATTATTCACGGGGATATAGGCTTGCGCCTGCCCCGAAAGCCGCACACGGTACATCTCACTCATCCGGCCCGTTACTTCCAGCTTGACCAGGCTATCCAAGTAGCCCATCTTGGCCCCACCGAGCCGGTCGGAACCCAATCCGTAATATAGGGGGGCCTCGCTGGTTGTGAGCCCGGTAAGCACATGCGACTGATTCAATACGGTGAGACGCTGGTCGCTCTTTACCGCCATGGTTTTCCGCGTCGTTTTATCGCGGAGGGAAAACGAAACCGGTGCATCGGCAACGTCATCTGACGGTCGGATGACGTATTCGCCGCGGTAAATGCCCGGTACGCCGGTTTCCGCCGTATCGGCTTCAAAAAGAGGGATACCATTGTAAAACGTAGCCTCCATACCCGGGGTCGCTTTCATTTCTACCTGCAACAGGTCGCCGGGTCGCAACCATAGGTCGCCCCCGGGCAATATCCGGGCATACTCGATGGCGAAACCAGTCGTGGGTTTCGGCGGCGCCGGTTTCTCATACACGACCATTATAGACCGGCGTAACGTATCGGTACCCAACACGTGCCATACCAGCAATTCATTGGTTCCTTCCTGCAACGGTAAGGGTGCCGCAAACACACCCGTACCGTAAACGGGCACCTCGATACCGTTGATGAATAACGCACCAGCGGGGTCGGCTACCCCCCGGAAGTACGCCGGTGTATCCGTTACGATCGCATGGTCTGTTGCCGGCGACGTTATTTCCAGTCGGTCTTTCTGCTGGCCCTGCGCGACGGACAAACCGATACCGACCCCGGAACAAAGACACAGACTTAACTTCACGGCGTACAGTTTCCACCTATTTTTCACTCGTATATACTGACCGATCACCGGTACCATACCCATCGTCTTTCCCATTGTATTTAACTGGCTTACCTTTTGGTAAAGCAAGGATAAGAAAAATAGTCGAATATAATGCGTGTTGTTGCATTTTCATTAATAATGTTGCAAGAATGCGTATATGCCTCCGGGATTCTTTCGCAAAAAGTGCGCACTTTGCCTATTTCCTAACCAAACTTTTTCCCTAAACTTGCATGATGGAAGCCGAGTCATTGTATTCATATTACCTTAAACATCCTGTTATCAGCACGGATACCCGCAATATCCCACCCAACAGTCTGTTTTTCGCCTTAAAGGGCGAAAGGTTCAACGGCAATCAGTTCGCTGCGCAAGCGCTCGACAAAGGGGCCAGTTATGCCATAGTGGATGAACCACAGGACGGCGATGACCAACGCTACCTATATGTGTCGGATGTGCTCACGTCCCTCCAGGAGTTGGCACGGCACCACCGCAGCCAGCTCGGGATTCCCGTGGTCGGCATTACGGGTACCAATGGGAAAACCACAACGAAAGAACTGATCCAAGCGGTATTGTCCCAGCAGTTCAGCACCTATGCGACCAAAGGCAACCTAAATAACCACATCGGCGTTCCGCTGACCATCCTTTCCATCACCGCACAGACGGAAATCGCGATCATCGAAATGGGCGCCAACCATGTCGGCGAAATCGCTTTCCTTTGCGGGATTGCCGAACCCACGCACGGGCTAATCACCAACGTAGGCAGAGCCCATCTGGAAGGGTTCGGGAGCTTCGACGGGGTAAAGAAGGCAAAAGGGGAGCTATATGACTATCTAGCCTCACACAACGGCACCCTATTCCTGCAAAACGACAACCCCATACTCCGTGAAATGGTTGCCCAACGCCACGTACGGCAATTGGTAACCTATGGCTTTTCGCCGGAAAATAGCGTTTCGGGGAAGCTAGTCTCTGCCAATCCGTTACTGGATATCCAATGGGCAGCCTCCGAAAGCCGTAGCCACCATACCGTATGCACCCAATTGACCGGTGCTTACAATACCGAAAACATCCTTGCTGCCATCGCTATTGGTCAACATTTCGGGGTATCGCCGGAACAGATCGGTGAAGGAATAAATGGTTACCAGCCTACCAATAACCGGTCGCAACTCACGAAGACAGACCGTAACACCCTCATCTGCGATTATTACAATGCCAATGCCAGTAGTATGGCGGCAGCGCTCGAGAATTTGCGCACATTGGCGGCGGATCGGAAGGCTATCGTGTTGGGCGATATGTTTGAAATGGGTAACGACAGCTATGAAGAACACCGCAAAGTGATTGAAACCGCACTTTCGGTAGAGGCAGCCCGGAGACTGTTTGTAGGAAAAGCATTTTACGAACACCGACAAAACGAAGCCGAATTCTACGAAACCACCGAAGCAGCGAAAGAGGCACTCACGCAGACACCGATCCAAAACGCATTGGTGCTACTGAAAGCCTCGCGGGGTATGGCCTTTGAAAAATTGGTGGACACCCTGTGATCGCTGTCCGCTACCGCACATTAGGTGTCCGATATCGAACAGTTTGATTTTATCGGGCTCCACAAAAACCTGAATTAAAGCCAGTTGTTTTTTTGGCACGGCATTGTATGCATGGGGGTTGGTGGCCAACATCCACCGATCATTAAAAAAAGAAAATGGATAGAGCATTACCGAAAAAACGATGGAACAGTAAACGCATCACAATGGTTGCGGGGGGCGCAGGGATTTTGGCGCTTATCGCCGCCAGCTATTATTTTACCTCCGGTAATGCAAGGCTCAATGTGGATGCCGAACGGATTACCATATCCGAAGTGAAAGAAGATTCGTTCCGCGAATTTATTCCGGTAAATGGCACCGTATTGCCCATCACCAGCATCTTCCTAGATGCGTCTGTAGGCGGCCGCGTGGAAGAGAAATTCGTGGAAGACGGTGCCAAACTCAAAAAAGGGGACCCGATTATGCGACTTTCCAATACCGACTTGGAGTTAAGCCTCGTCACACAGGAAACGCAGGTATATAACAACCTCACCCAAATGCAGATTGCCCAGACCGCCGCACAGCAGACGTCTATTGCAAACCGTAACCAGATGGCCGATGCAGAAAATGCCCTGAAGGAAGCCAAAAGGGTATTCGACCTCAATAAAACCCTCTACGAAAAGAAGGCCGTTGGAAAGCAGGAATACCTACAGGCAAAAAACAACTACGACTACCAAGTGGAGCGCATCAAGCTGACCCGCGAGAACATCGCCCAGGATTCGATACGCAGTGCCCAAACCCTAGAACAGAACAAACAACTGTATGCCAGCGGGATGTCAGCGCTGGAATTGATGCGACGTAAGGTGGGCGACCTCATCCTGCGTGCGCCGGTAGATGGACAGTTGACCTCGTTCGATGCCGAAATCGGACAAAGTAAAAGCCCTGGCGAGCGCCTGGGACAGATAGATGTGCTAACGGGCTTCAAAGTGCGTGCGGATATCGATGAGCACTACATATCCCGGATATATCCCGACCTTGAAGGGGAATTCACCTTTGCTGGCAAAAGCTACCAACTCGTTATCAAGAAAGTATACACCCAAGTGACCAATGGCCGCTTCCAGGTGGATATGGAGTTTATCAATGAGGTGCCCGATGGCATCCGTCGCGGCCAAACCTTGCAAATCCGCTTAGCCCTTAGCGACGAAACCAAAGCGATATTGCTCGCTAAAGGTGGCTTCTACCAGCAAACCGGTGGCAACTGGGTATTCAAGCTCGCCGAGGACGGCAAAACTGCCTACCGGGTGGATGTGCAGCTAGGCCGCCAGAACCCCGACTACTATGAAGTGATCGGCGGGCTCGAACCGGGTGATAAAGTAGTGACATCGAGCTACGAAACCTATGATCGGGTACAGGAGTTGAGCATCAGCGATTGATGAAAACGGGATGGCACAGGTTGCCATAGCCCCTTATATCAGCTAAGTTTGACCATTGTCCAATGAAGGTGCCCTTTCAGGCACCTTTGTACTAATCGTATAGATACTAAAAGATTCGGACCATGAGAAGAACTTGCAGCAGATCCCGCCTGCCCATTGCGACCACCTTGGTGGCCTGGTTTATTTTTGCTCCATTGACCCAACAGGCCACTGCCCAAAGTAAGCTGGAGCCCGCCTATCAGCGGACGAGTTACACAGGCGAATCAACCGTGTTGGAAAATGCATTCGTACAACTGAAAATCTTCAAACGGATAGATGGATGGGCTTGGGGCGAACTTTCAACCGCATCCGGCAAAATGATGGGCGTGCTGGACCACTTGGGCGAAATCATGCTCCGCGACCAGGATATCCCCATGCGGCTTACTGCAGATACCTTCCGACGGACGTCGGGGCCCGAAGGTGAGTCGATTCATTTCGACGTCAAATCGATCGTGGTGCGGGAAAAATTGCAGGGCACTTCATTTGAAGAATGGATGAAATACCCGTTTACAGAGCCCTGCCTGGTAGGGGAGGTAACCCTTACCCTGCTGTCCAACCAGCCTGTGGTACGCTTGGCATACCGATTGACCGCTACCGGCAACTACTATGCGAAGTATATCAGGGGGCCGTGGCTTAAAGTGGGCGAAGGATCTTTCGGCGTGGCGAAAGACGATTCCATGTTTCCAGGTGTGGAATGGACCATCGGTGATGAATGGTCTAGCGGAACCGACTATTTCAAGGACCCATGGGCACTCCGCGTGGCACCCCACCCGAATCAGGTAACCATTCCGCTGATGGCTTTGAGCCACGAAGGGACAGGCATCGGATTGTCATGGAATCCCAACCAAGTGGCAACGCGGTGGTTCAACTATCGATCACACATCCCCCAACCGGTATTCGCCACACCCAATTTCGTAGACCGCATGAACAACAATCTCATGGGCTTAATGATCCCGGATGCCACAGTTGAAGGCCATCAAAACGAAATATACTCATCCCTACCCTTGGAGCTACGCATCGGGCAACAGGTCAATTTCGACGCGGAAATTTGGCTGAGCGAAGGAAACAGCCTCGACGTGGTGACCGATTGGGTGCAGCGGAACGGCTTGCCCGAACCGCCGGCACCGAAGTGGGATTTCCAAGAGACGCTGGACCGCATAGCAAACGCATACAATACCCACCTATGGCACGAAGGCAAGGGCTTTGGCATCCCCCAGAAAAACCAGATCGGCACGGGGGTACCGGACTTCCTCGAGCGGTACGTAAGCGAGCACAAAGGCACCAAACTGGCAAAGGAGCTGCGGGCCAAAATGGATTGGTGCTACCAGCAGCGAAAACAGTCAAGCGGTGCGCAGGAACAGCTGGACGCTCAACGGAAACGTGGTGACGAATTGTTGGAAATCCAGCGGGAGGACGGTTCATTCTATTTCGACCCGCACGGACGCCATTATCGAAAAGATGATTTCATCGTGGCAACATCGTTTGTTGAGCCGATGGGCCGTGAATATGACACCGCACTGGATATCGTCATCCTACCGGCCTTGAACCTGCTTGACATTGCAGCAACGACGGGCGACGACAAATACGGCATTGCCGCACGGAAAGCGTTGGATTATGCCATGGATATGATGCGCCCTGAAGGAGGTGATTTTTGGGAAACACCGTTGCATGCGGCAAACCTGCTGGCGGCAGGGCATGCGGCGATTGCCTATTATGAGGGTTACAAAGCTTTTAACGACGAGCGTTATAAAGAAAAGGCCATCTACTGGATGCGGTCCATCATCCCGTTCACCCACCTTTGGCAACCCATGGCTCACCACAATATGATGTACAATACCAAACCGGTGTTATCTTCGAGCGATTGGTATTTCGCAAACTGGGTTCGCGACCACGTGCAATGGGAAGTGCTTTCCGTATTCCGCGACCTCACCAACCGTGGTATCCAATGGGGGGATGTCGACCCGGAGATCGATTGGCGCCGGTTCCACGAAGGCATTACGGTGGCGGCCGTGGAATGGTTGGTGGTACATACCGATAACAGCTGGCGCCCGCATAACGTACCTTCGACATTTGAAGACTACCAAAAAGGGGCTTTCGACTACACCTACCCCGATACCCACAACAGCATCACCGGGAATTATGGAGGAATGTTCATCATGCCCGACCCTATCGCGGCAAATATATACGGGGTGCTAGACGAGCGTAAGAAGAATTAGGTGAACCAGGCAAACCCGATCAAAGGTCTACGGGTTCGCCTGTTCTTACCGATTCATCGCAGGCGATGGCAATCCGCAAGCTGTCCACGGCATGTTGGGTCAATTCGTCCAAATCCAAATCAGACCTGATTGCTTCAAGGAAAAAAGCTTGCTCACGGTTGCACAGCTCATGGTGGTCCGGTTCATCTTTCAGGTCGATCCATTCGTCGGGTTTTACGAACGCATTGTTATCATCGATTGCCGCGTGGTGCACGCGCAACGATTCCGTTTTCGTATGGGCCGACACATTGTCGGAATGGCCACCTCCACCCGCTTCCTTCGCCACGATGGAAACCGACCCCTTGGGACCGATCACATCTTTAATAAAGAAGGCTGTTTCGCTGATCATCGGCCCCCATCCAGCCTCGTACCAGCCCACCGACCCGTCCTCGAAACGAATCTGCAACTGGCCATAATTATAGTTCCCTTGCGGAATATCTTCGGTAAGGCGCGCCCCAATCGCATTCACCTGCGTTGGTCTGCTATTGGTCATCTGGCACATCACGTCGATGTAGTGCACGCCGCAATCAACAATAGGGCTTAAGCTTTCCATGAGGTTGCGGTGAACATCCCACATCCGGCCATGGCTCTGTTGATTCAGGTTCATGCGCATCACCAACGGCTTACCCAATTGTCCGCTCAGTTGAACGAAACGTTGCCAAGATGGATGATAACGGAGGATGTAACCCACCACCAGTTTTTTGTCCGCACGTTTGGCCACTTCGGCCACCCGCTTCGCCCCTTCGACGGTGTTGGCCAATGGCTTTTCGATAAACACATGGCAACCACGATCCAATGCCATGATGGCGTATTCCTCATGGGTGTCTGGGTAGGTGGATATACAGACCGCATGGGGATTGGTAGCCTCTAGCGCCGTGGTATAATCGCTATAACAGGGGTAGCCACCTCCCAACCGCTCGTTTAGCCGCTCGTTGCTGTCACCTCTGGAAACCAGTCCGCAGATCTTGAATCCCGCCATGTCGTGGTAAGCCTGCGCATGCGATGCGCCCATATTACCGCAGCCGACAACGAGTACGCGTATGTCATTTTTTCTCTCCATCAGGCTCATTTCAACTATCTGTTGTTACCACCCATTCCAGACGGCAATAAACGAAATAAAAATGTCGATGGCAACTCAATGGTTATAAAATTTAACCCAGTCGACGCTGAACAGCGCATTGTCTCCTGCTTCGTCATTGACAAACACAAAATACAGGTCGTGACTACCTTTCGTTTCGGCTACCGAAGCCGTCACCTCCTTCCAACCGTTCTCCGCGCCGCTGTAACTGCCCGCCGGAATTTCCGCACGTGAAACCACCGGTCCACCGATACTGTCGAGGCGTACCTCAATCGAACCGCCAGCACCACTGGCCTGTGTTAGATAGCCGATGCGGCGTATGTGCGTCAAGTCGATGTTCCGGAAAGAAAGGTAGCTTCCATCGTGGATTCCATACACGTAGGACATAAACGCCGTGGTGATAGTCGCAATCCGCACATTCCCCGTGTCAAAATCTTCTGCCTGCAGCAGTGGATTACGCAACAGGACATGGTCGTGTCCACTCAGAGGAGGAATCCCGTTGGCACCTTTATCCGTGTAGCGTGCACTGAGCAGGTAAACACCGTCTGCGTCGTCACTGCGGTGGGCATCCAGCGTAAGGCGCTCCTCCAGCGGCAGCCTTCCCTTTTGTTGCCCCAGCGAAAGAATGTAGCGCACCATCTCCCGTGCATCGTCTTTCGCTAGTTCGGGGTGGGGAGACATTGCCCGCTCACCCCAGTTGCCGCTACCGCCTTGGATTATTTTGTTGGCTAAAAGCATTTCAGCCTGCCGATTATCCCGATAGCGCGCGGCCACGGCCTGATAGGTGGGGCCCACAGATTCCTTATCGATGGAATGGCAGGACTTGCAGTCGAGATTGGCAATCAGCTGTTGTCCTTTCAAATAACGTAGACTGTTCGGATCCTGCCCGCCGCTCAGCACCAAAGCGGCATCCTTGCCATTGGGGATATAGCCGAATGCCAGCATTACATCCTCCACGGATACACTGTCTTCGTTGTCGCTTGCTTCCACCGTATAATCCAGCGTTCCGCCGTCCCAGTAAAAGCTGCGATTGGCCGAGGTACGGATATGGACCTCCGGTGGCGTATTGCCCACATAAATCCGGGTCGAGGCGGTTCCTTCACCGCCGTTGCCATCGTTTACGGTAAGCTCCACCTCGTAGATTCCCGGCTTGGCAAACGTATGGGAAACGGTCTCGCCCTGATTGTCTTCGTCCCCTATGCGCCAACGGAAAGACAGCTTGTCGCCCGCGTCGTGGTCGTTGGATCCACGGGCCGATAGCGATACCGTCAAAGGCGCCGCCCCATACTGTTTATCCACCTCGATTGAAGCCACCGGCCTACGGTTCCCTTCGGCATATTCGATCCGGACCAACCGGGCGTTGGTATTCTTGGAAAACCAATTCGTGCCATACTCCAATATATAAATCGCACCATCCGATGCAAATTGCATATCTACCGGTGCATCAAACTTCCAGTGGCCCAGAAAAGGCTCCATCTCTTTAAAATTTCCAGTTTCATCAAAGCTTACGGCCATCATCCATCCCCGAATCCATTCGTAGATAAAAAGCTTCCCATCGTAATATTCGGAAAGCTTATACGGTGCATTTTTGAAATGCTTGCTGTGATAAACCGGACCAGCCATGGCACTCGCTCCGCCATTGCCTACCAGCGGAAAGTAAGTGGAGTTGTTCTTCCCATACCAAATCATCGCGGGCCTTGCCGGAGGCAGCTCCTTCAGTCCCGTGTTGTTGGGCGATTCATTCATCGGCCTAGACGGATCCTTCCCGGGACCGAGTTCCCCCGTCGCATAATCGTATTTCCCGAAGATCTGGTTATTGCCCAAGAAATACGGCCACCCATAATATCCCGGTTGCCGCACTTGGTTGATTTCGTCGAAACTCATCAACTCCCCGTCCGATGCTTTCAGTTTCGTATCCGGACCAACATCACCGAAATATAGATAACCCGTTTCCGCATCTATACTATAGCGGTAGGGGTTACGCGCACCCATCACATAGATTTCCGGCCGTGTACCAGCAATGCCCTTTGGAAACAGGTTCCCCTCGGGTATAGCATAACCCCCCTCTGCCAGTGGCCGTATCCGTAAGATTTTGCCCCTGAGGTCGTTGGTGTTGGAAGCGGTAGCCTGGTCATCCGAAAGCTCCCTCCCCGGGCGCTCATCCACAGGCGTGTAGCCATTCGTTTCCTCGGCATTGGTATTATCGCCCGTAGATAGATAGAGGTTTCCATGTGTGTCGAACTTCAGGTATCCCGCCGAGTGACAGCAGTAAATCCGCTGGGTAGGAATCTCAAGAATAACCGTCTCGGTCGATCGCAGCAGGCTATCGTTCCGAAACTCCATCCGCGACAACCGGCTCACCGCATTTTCGCCTCCCACCGCATAATAGAAGTAAAGCCAGTGGTTCTTCTCATAATCGGGGTCGGCAACGACGCCCAGAAGACCGTCTTCGATTCCGCTAAACACTTCGAAATTGGCCACCGCACGAAGCTCCTTCGTGGCGTCTTTGTACAACCGTACCCCGCCCTTACGCTCTACGAACAGCACATCGTTTCCGGGAAGGATAACCATCTGCATAGGCTCATCAAGGCCCTCGGCGAGTACCGTGCGGGTATATCGGGTGCTGTCGGGTCTTATTGTCGGGTCGCTGTGACCTACACCGTTGCAAGATGCCAGCAGGGCGGACAAAGCAGTGCCCAGACAAAAGAAAATCAAAGGTTGGTTCATTGTTTGTTGCTAGTTAGTAAGGGCGTTTTCCCTTCCATCTTTCTAAAATATACTAATAACTTCTTTCTAAGTTATACTGGTTAGTTGAATATGGCGTCTGCATATCATTGGAACTATCGATTTCAATCCGTAGGCCAAACCGTCTCAATGCCTTGGCTCCGGATAAATGATTGGAAATCGACAAGGGTTATTTCGTCTTCCCATACCAGGGCAGGCGATATAGCTTTCCTGCAAACATACGATATCAACATGCCCACCGCTTCGCCGATACTCCATTCGACGGGATGGAGACGATAGCACCCGTTCGTGATGTGTGTTGTCCCAATATTTTTATTGGCTGGCAGCAAATTTTTTATCCGGACGGGAAGCAATGCGCCCAACGGGATCTGGAACCGTAACGAATCGAAGTCAATGTAATTCACCCGGTTGCTGCTGGGATGCAAATCGATATGATAATAGCCGATCCCAACGCTGTCATGAAATGCCGCTGCCCTACCCTTATCGGTTTGGGCAACCCGTTCTCGATTTGCCTTGCCCACATGTTCCTCACGTATCGTAAACATCGCTTTGATACGCCGCGACTCACGTACATAAGGGTATTTCGCCAACCCATCCGCTGTACCCATCACTTCCTTCCGTAACCTCAGCCCCGGCCATCCCTTGCCACCATCTGGCCTGGGAGCTTCCGTTTGCAACCAATAAAGTAATGAAAGGCTCAGCATTTTGGCAGAGGCCACATGTTCATTGAACTCCACTTCGGAGACATCCACGATATTGCCGAGCATGTAGTCGTTCTGGGGCCAGTTTACCACAGTAATGTCTCCCGGATACGTTCCCGGCACAAAATTATCCTTACTGATGATTTTCCGGTAATTCCAGAGGTTGAGCGCATCACCCATTTCCCCCCCACGGGGATCAAACCCCAGTTTTTTTGGTTGAAGCGTCTTTGGGTTGGAATAGTGCAATTCCAATAACCTTCCCGGCCACGGTGGCGTAAGGTCCGGCACATGGTTTCTCCAAAAAGTATAATTGGCAGGTTTCTCAATGGTATGGTTTTCGTCCGGCACATAATCCATTGCGAAGCACATGGTAAACGCCTGGTTGTTGGAAGGGTCGGCGCTGTCAGGTGCATGCAGTTCACCTGTATCCGCTTTCGATTCCGTGCCGGTAACAAATTCAGTGCCTGTAAGTGGTAATAAATCGCCCAGTTCCGTCGCATCCACAAAAAAGGTTGCCACTAGCTTTTTCGTCGCACCGGTCCGGCGGTCCTTGACACGGATTGCCTTTACCCGATCGCCGTCCGTGTCTGCATCGATAGCCTTGTGTTCCAGCAACAGCGCCAGTTGCCCCGAACTAATATATGGATTTAGCATATCTGTCAGTACCGCCAGCGCCACACGTGGTTCGTGGCATAGTCTCGAAACCGCCCCATTGCCCGGGTTCAGCAGCGGGTCACCCATTGCGGTTTGCGTTAACGGGTAGTTTCGTCTATAGTAATCCCGTATCCGGTTCCGGAAGTCGCGGTACAACTGGGTCGAACCCGTCGTTTCAATCCAAGGGTGTTCATCGGGCGGTACCCCTTGTTGGGTCAATTGTCCTCCAATCCAGTCGGTTTCTTCAGTCATGATGACCGATTGCCCGTTACGGAGTACGGCCATGGCCGCAGCAAAGCCACCCAGACCACCTCCTGCAATGACTACATCCGCCTCCAATTGCTCCGTTCCGTTCGATTCCCGGCTCTGTTTAACCTCCGCACGCGCGGACAGAACCGATAGTGGAGGGGCGACAAAAAGGCCACCACCCACTACCAGTGTTTCCAAAAAATTCCTGCGTCTCACTATCTTTTAGCTAAGGTAGTTAATGGCTTATTCGATACCAGCATCTATGTCAGCCGTAAATATCCGGTTCCAAGATAGGGAAAAAACGAATAGTGCCCATGTTTATGCAATGTATTTATTGCAGATTCGTAACGAAAAGAACGGTGGATAAAACCATCTGTGAAGGCGCGTCCGTCACCGTAGCCAGCTGTCTCGGTTAAACGCCCAATCACTCTTGTCACGGGGTATCGCAACAGGCCATCAAGGTGCCACAAATCAGGTCGGAATTACCAAAAGCTTTTGCTACGCAGAGTTGTACGCAAACGGACAACAGGTGTTCGATATCGAACAGTATCCTTCGTTACGAAATATGCAACACCTTGTATGTAAGCCATCTAAAAAATTGGAACGATAATGTATGAGAACTAACCGTAATTAGCGGTCAATATGATTAAGATTTCAGAACTACAAAAATTTTACCGTACCGAGGAGGTGGAAACGGTAGCGCTCAACAACCTAAGCATCCATGTGAAAGAGGGGGAGTTCGTCGCTGTGATGGGTCCATCGGGATGTGGAAAATCCACTTTGCTCAACATCGTTGGCCTTCTCGACGACCTGGACAATGGAAGCTACCTTTTCAACAACATTGAGGTAGCTAAATTCAATGAGCGTAAGCGTTCCGACCTGCGCAAGCACAACATCGGTTTCGTTTTCCAAAGCTTCAACCTCATCGACGAATTGACGGTCTTCGAAAACGTAGAACTGCCCCTCATCTATACCAAGGTGCCTGCCGCGGAGCGCAAAAAGCGCGTGGAAGAGGTATTGGAAAAAGTGCAGATCATGCACCGTCGCAACCACTTCCCCCAACAGCTATCCGGTGGCCAGCAACAACGTGTGGCCGTGGCCCGTGCGGTGGTAAATAACCCCAAGCTTATCTTGGCCGATGAGCCCACCGGCAACCTCGATTCAAACAACGGCAATGAAGTAATGCAGCTCCTCACCGAACTGAACGAACAGGGTACGACCATTGTGATGGTGACACACAGCGAACACGACGCCCGCTATGCCGACCGGATCATCAGGATGCTTGACGGACAGGTGTTGATGGAAACCGTAGGGTAAACGCTATCCGTTTCAGGGAGCACGTATGGGGACTAAAGATAGAGCGAGTAACTACTGAAAATGATCAAGAACTACTTTAAAATCGCATGGCGCAACCTAGGGAAGAGCAAGGGGTATTCGGCGCTCAATATCGGTGGGCTAGCCCTCGGAATGGCCTCGGCGGCACTGATTTTATTATGGGTTGCCAATGAGGTGAGCTTCGACATGTTCCACAGCAAGCGGGACAGGCTCTACATCGCGGGTAACCAATCCGTCCTCAACGGCGAACTGCACACTTGGTTTACCACGGCAAAACCATTGGGTCCGGCCTTAGCTACGGAGTTTCCGGATATTGCCCAAACGAGTCGCTATTCCACATATAATGGCGTGCTACTCACGGTAGGCGACAAGAAACTGACGGCGAATGGTGCCTTCGTGGATTCGGCATTCCTGGAAATGTTTGACTTCCCTTTGTTGACTGGCGACGAGCACCTTGCGCTTAACAGGCCGTCGGATATCGTCATCACGCAATCGCTAGCTATGCGCCTGTTCGGCAATGAGGAGGCCGTGGGAAAAACCCTTCAATTGGATACCCTTGATGTAGCAACCGTCAGCGGAGTTCTGAAAGATTTGCCGGGTAATACGCGGTTCAAGGACATCGAATACCTGTTGCCGTGGTCGTACATGGAAAAGCTTGGCTTCTCCGACGATTATTGGGGAAATAACTCCGTGCAAACCTATGTGGAGCTTGTACCAAACGCATCGATGCAGGCCGTGGGTGAAAAAATCCAAGACATTGTTATCCGCCACAGTGATGGCCAGCAAGACAATGAAGTGCTGTTGCATGCACTACCCGACTGGTGGCTCCGCTCCAAATTTGAGAATGGGCAAATTGTGGGCGGCCGTATCGAGATGGTCCGCCTATTCGGCATCATTGCGGGATTCATCCTGCTCATTGCCTGTATCAATTTCATGAACCTCAGTACGGCCCGGAGTGAAAAAAGAGCAAAGGAGGTGGGTATCCGTAAGGTGGCCGGCGCTTACCGACGGTCGCTCATTGGCCAGTTTATCAGTGAATCCATCCTTCTGGCACTAATCGCCGGCCTGATTGCCCTGGTCATTGTCCTAGCCGCCCTCCCCGCATTCCGGGGGCTGGTTGAACGCGATATATCCATCGGTTTCGACAATCCGTATTTCTGGCTGGCAGGAATGGCATTCGTCCTGCTTACGGGGTTGCTAGCCGGCAGTTACCCCGCATTTTTCCTTTCAGCCTTCAATCCGGTGAACGTACTAAAGGGGACGTTCCGGCGGGCAAACGCAGCATTCAACCCGCGCAAGGTATTCGTGGTTATCCAATTTTCCATCGCCATTGTCCTCATTGTCGGCACAGTGGTCTTACACCGGCAAATCCGGTATGGTAAGGACCGCGAGAATGGTTACGACAAAAACAACCTGGTTTACATCTTCGAGAAGGGGGAGGTAACGAAAAACAGTTCGTTGATCAAAAATGAACTGCTCTCCAGTGGTGTTGCCGAATCGGTGACACGCACCAGTTCCCCCCTTACCGAAGGGTGGAGCAACAGTTGGGGGTTTGGGTGGCAGGGAAAGCAGCCGGACGACAAAACGGTTTTCGACCGCTTCTGCGTGGACGAACATATTGTAAAAACAGCCGGTTTGACGCTGGTCAAGGGACGGGATTTTGATTTATCCAAGTACCCCACCGACTCGCTGGGCATCATCCTCAACGAATCTGCCGTGAAAGCAATGGGCTTCACTGCGCCCATCGGCCAACTGATTAAAGATAACGGCAACGAATGGCACGTCATCGGTGTAGTCAAAGACTTCATTATGCGGTCGCCGTTTGACCCCATTGACCCGCTGGTCATCGAAGGCGCCGCGGGATGGTTCAACGCCATGCATATCAAATTCAATCCGGCCCTCACTACGTCGGACGCACTCCAGAAAACGGCAGACATTTTCAAGCGATTCAATCCGAACTATCCGTTTGAATATACGTTTGTAGACAACGCCTATGCCGAGAAGTTTGCCGAGACACAGCGCATAGGCACATTGGCCGGGCTTTTTGCTTTCCTGACCATTTTCATTTCCTGCCTTGGGCTGTTTGGCCTCGCAGCTTACATGGCTGAAAGCCGTACGAAAGAAATTGGCGTACGCAAGGTGTTGGGCGCCTCCGTGTATGCGATTACCCGTCTGCTTTCGAAAGAATTTGTGATGCTGGTGTTGATTGCTTGCATCATCGCTTTCCCGATCGCCTACTGGGCAATGGATAACTTTCTGCAAACTTTCGATTACCGCATCTCGCTGGGCTGGGGGATATTCGTGATTTCCGGGTTAGGGGCATTGCTACTGGCGCTGATTACCGTAAGCTCACATGCCATCAGGGCCGCAGTGGCTAACCCGGTAGATAGCTTGCGCGACGAATGAGGCAATGACCCACGGGAAGCATGGCCGCTAACCTAGCCGATCTTCCAGTAGGAAGACATAAAGGTTTTTAGGCCCGTGTGCACCCAATACCAGGGTCTTTTCGATATCGGCGGTGCGACTCGGACCAGTAACGAGGCTCATTAACGACGGAAGGTTATCCCCATACCGTTGCTTGATAAGATGGAGCCCATCCTTGATGTCCATCACCAATTGCGATGCATAAGCGACGACGATATGGATGTGGGGGTAAATGCTAAGACGACGACCGGCGGCCCCTCCATTGCTAACCAATACGCTACCCGAGCGGGCAATCAACGCTTCACAAGCCGTGATGCCCGCTTCGGCTTCGGCAAAGTCCTTATCGGTTTGGAAATAAGGGAAGCCATAATGGTCTAACAACTCCTTCACCCGCGGCTCCCATGCATACATCCGGCGTAGCTTCTCCTGCTCGGCCAATGCCAGTAAGCTTTCGACAAAATTCACTTCATCTTCGCAATAGATAAAATGGCCGGCAACAGCGGTGAGGCGTTGCGCAAACAACACGTCCATAGGCTCGGTTGTCTCGGCATGCAAGGCCGTTTCCTCAAAATTAGGATACGGGTGCTCCCGCTTCTGCAACAGCGCATTCCGAATCTTTTTCAGCATCTGCTCTTTCGCTGTCGTCGCTTTCACGTTCCTTTGCAAGCCAACCTCCGGTTAAGGTGTTCCGTTTATGTTGCAGCGGTACCGGAGGCGTCGTCCTTGGCGGGTTTGTTATCCAATACCCCCGAATTATCACCAACGCCATCGTGTACCAGCCCTTCTGCGGCTTTGCTTTGATCTCCTTCACCGGATTCGCCATTTACGAACTCATCGTATGTGGTCCGGTGGTCGAAAGGCCGCTTACCCAATATTTCTTCCAAGTCCGATTGGAAAAGGATTTCCTTTTCGAGGAGCTTCTCGGCCAAGGCAATAAGTCCATCGCGCTTCTCAAGCAACAGCTGCTTGGTTTTGTCATAGATGGCAGCAATCAGCTTGCGTACTTCCTCATCAATCAACTCTGCCGTCTTCTCGGAGTAAGGACGTTGGAACTGGTTATCTTGGTTGTCGTTGAACGACACGTTGCCAACCTTATCATTCATCCCATACACCGCCACCATGGCATAGGCCAACTTCGTGATGCGCTCCAAGTCGTTCTGTGCACCCGTAGAGATTTTGTCGAAGGTGATATCTTCAGCCACCCGGCCACCCATGGTCATGCACAGCCCATCGATCAACTGCTCGGTAGTATACAAAAACTGCTCTTTCGGCAGATATTGGGCATAACCCAATGCGGCTACCCCGCGCGGCACGATAGAAACCTTCACCAACGGGTCGGCGTGCTCGAGGAACCAGCCTGCGATGGCGTGGCCGGCCTCATGGAATGCAACAATCCGTTTCTCTTCGGGCGAAATGATCTTGTTTTTCTTTTCCAAGCCTCCAATCACACGGTCTATCGCGTCCTGGAAGTCGTGCATATCGATGGCGGCCTTGTTGCGCCTGGCGGCGATCAGCGCAGCCTCATTACATACGTTGGCGATTTCAGCACCGGCGAAACCCGGCGTTTGGGCCGATAGTTTCTTAGCGTCCACTTCAGCAGCCAACTTCAGCGGCTTCAGGTGCACTTTGAAAATCTGCTCCCGCCCTACCAGATCGGGCTTATCGATGGAAATCTGCCTATCGAAACGTCCGGGGCGCAGCAACGCCGAATCCAATACGTCCGGCCTATTGGTAGCGGCCATGATGATAATACCCGAATCGGTACCGAAACCATCCATTTCTACCAGCAGCTGGTTCAATGTGTTCTCGCGCTCGTCGTTGCCGCCCATTACGCTGTTTTTCCCGCGGGCACGGCCAATGGCATCGATCTCATCAATGAAAATGATACAGGGGGCGTTACCCTTCGCCTGCCGGAAGGGGCCGCGCACACGCGAGGCACCGACACCCACGAACATCTCCACGAAGTCCGACGCGGAAAGCGAGAAGAAAGGCACCTGCGCCTCGGCAGCCACCGCCTTGGCCAACAGGGTCTTACCTGTCCCTGGTGAACCGACCAGCAACGCCCCTTTCGGGATTTTTCCGC
>NZ_JBMQOC010000038.1:0-58760 GCF_053550995.1 Parapedobacter sp. | reverse complement strand
GGTATTCCATACGTCGGTCGGCGAGAATTACCACCTCATCAAAGATATCTATGTACAACTCGAACCTTTCAAAAAGCGTAGGGCGGGCAAGCTATCGGGCGGGATGAAACAGAAACTCGCGCTGTGTTGTGCGCTCATCCATAAGCCTACCGTGCTTTTTCTCGACGAACCGACGACGGGCGTGGATCCGGTCTCGCGCAGGGAATTCTGGGAGATGCTCGGACGGTTGAAAAAGCAGGGCATCACCGTGGTGGTATCCACACCGTATATGGACGAGGCGGCATTATGTGACCGCATTGCGCTTATCGAGCACGGAAAAATCCTAGCGATTGATTCGCCGCAAGGAATCATAGATGCCTACCCAACCCCCTTGTATGCGGTCAAAGGTGCGGATCTGCCGCGTATTATCCAGGTGTTAGCCACCCACGAGCCGCCTTTTACCGGCTATATATTCGGCGAGTATATCCATGTCGATACGGAAGGCACCGATGACCGCGACCTGGCGGAAGAGTTAACGGACCTTCTGAAAAAGGCCGGCTTGCATGGCATTGAAGTGAACCCGATTACGCCCACGATCGAAGATTGTTTCATTAAAATGCTGACGACATGACAAGCACGGCCCCGGTCATCAAAACCGATAAACTTACCAAACGGTTCGGCGATTTCATCGCTGCCAACGAAATCACGTTTGAGGTCGAAAAAGGAGAGATATTCGGCTTCCTGGGTGCCAATGGCGCCGGCAAAACCACGGCCATACGGATGCTGTGCGGCTTGTCCAGGCCGTCATCGGGCAAAGCCACGGTCGCCGGATTCGATGTATACAGCCAAACGGAGCAAATTAAACGGCACATTGGCTATATGAGCCAGAAATTCTCGTTGTATGAAGACCTTACCGTACTGGAAAACATCCGTTTTTTCGGCGGGATATACGGTCTGGACAACCAACAGCTTCGCGCCAAAAGTGAGGCGCTTGTTGACCGGCTGGGATTGCAATCGGAAGCCAAAAAGCTGGTGGGCCAGCTGCCGTTGGGGTGGAAGCAGAAACTTGCGTTTTCGGTCTCCATCTTGCATGAGCCGGATATCGTGTTCCTCGATGAACCCACCGGTGGCGTAGACCCGGTGACCCGCCGGCAATTCTGGGCCTTGATCTATGAGGCCGCAAGCCGCGGCATCACCGTTTTCGTTACGACCCACTACATGGACGAAGCCGAATACTGCAACCGTATTTCCATCATGGTGGATGGCCGGATTGAGGCGCTCGGCACACCCAAGGAGCTGAAAACGAAATTAAAGGAACCGTCTATGGACGGGGTGTTCTACCAACTGGCACGGGGAGCCAAGAGAGGAGATTAAAAAAGTGAAACAGTTCGCGACATTTGTAAAAAAAGAGTTCTTCCACGTACTGCGTGATCGCCGCACGTTGCTCATCCTGATCGGTATGCCGATTGCCCAGATCCTCATTTTCGGGTTTGCGCTGACCAACGAAGTGAAAAACGCCAGCATCATCGTTGTAGACCATGCGAAAGATAACGCTTCCAGGCACATCATCAGCCGGATAGCGGCAAGCAGCTACTTCGACGTCCGGGAAGACGCAATGGACATGGATCGGATGGAAACGGCATTCCGTGCGGGCGACATCAAACTGGGGTTGGTGTTTCCGGCTAACTTCGAGAGCGACCTTGCCCACCAGCACCGCGCGCAGGTACAGGTGATTGCCGACGCTTCCGATCCGAACAGCGCCACCACCCTCACCAACTATGTTTCTTCCATTATCCGCGATTACCAAATGGAGCTCGTTGGACAGCAAACCCCACCCTACCAAATCACCCCGCAGATCCGGATGCTTTATAACCCCCAACTCAAAGGTGCGCCCAACTTCGTGCCGGGCGTCATCGCCTTGGTACTGATGTTGGTATCGGTGATGATGACGGCGATATCCATTGTTCGGGAAAAAGAAACAGGTACCATGGAAGTGCTGCTGGTGTCGCCATTCAAACCGGTATGGGTTATCCTGTCGAAAGCCGTCCCCTATTTGCTTCTTTCACTGATCAATGTGCTTTCCATTGTGCTGATGAGCGTATTCGTGCTAAAGATCCCCGTGGAGGGCAGTTGGTTCTTGTTATTTGCAGAAAGCGCCCTCTTCATCGTTACCTGTCTCACATTGGGGATCTTCATTTCCATCAAAACGAATACACAGCAGGTCGCTATGTTGGTTTCGCTGATGGGGATGCTACTGCCCACGGTGATGTTCAGCGGATTTATGTTTCCCATCGAAAATATGCCCATCATCCTGCAGTGGATATCAAACCTTGTACCAGCCAAGTGGTTTTACAGTATCGTCAAATCCATCATGATCAAAGGGGTAGGCCTCGAAAGCGTATGGAAGGAAACACTTATCCTGTGCGGCATCACCGCGTTTCTTTTCGTGGTGAGTTTAAAGAGTTTTAAAATACGGTTGGAATGAGAACGATCAGATTCCTGTTGCAAAAAGAATTCCGGCAGATTTTCCGGAACCGCGCTATCCTGATGCTTATTTTGGCGATGCCGGTTATGCAGCTGATTATCCTGCCATTGGCGGCAGACTATGAAATCAAAAACATCAACCTCTCCGTGGTCGACCACGACCATTCGCCTTATTCGAGGCTATTGATCTCGAAAATCACGGCCTCTGGCTACTTTAAGCTGCAGGGATACCACCCTTCGCTCAAAGCGGCTTACGAATTTATTGAGCAGGACCGTGCCGACCTTGTACTGGAAATACCGCACGGATTCGAACGCAACCTGATCCGTGAGGGCCAACAGCCGCTGTTCATTGCCATCAACGCCATCAACGGCACCAAAGCCGGCCTGGGCGGGGCCTACTTGGCCAGCATTATCAGCGACTATAACCACAATATCCAGATAACCCATGCCGACCCCACACGCTTCGGCAGTGCACCCACCATAGAAGTGGTACCTACCAACCGCTTCAACCCGCTGCTCAACTACCAGTTCTTCATGGTTCCCGGCATCCTAGCCATTCTATTAACCATGGTAGGGGGCTTTTTATCGGCGTTGAACATCGTGAAGGAAAAAGAAGTGGGCACCATTGAGCAGATCAACGTCACGCCGATCAAAAAACACCACTTCATCCTCGGCAAACTCATCCCTTTCTGGATACTGGGCAACGTTGTCTTCACCCTCGGCCTGCTGGTTTCATGGTTCGTCTATGGCATATTTCCGCAAGGCAACATATTGGCCATGTACGGGTTCGTTTGGGCATACCTATTGGCCGTGCTGGGTTTCGGGCTCTTGATTTCCACCTATACCGATACCCAACAGCAGGCTATGTTTATCATGTTCTTCTTCATGATGGTGTTCATCCTCATGGGCGGGCTGTTCACTTCGATAGATAGCATGCCGGGGTGGGCACAGGTGATAGCTGCATTGAACCCGGTGAGCTACCTTGTGGAAGTAATGCGGATGATTATACTCAAAGGAAGCAGTTGGGCCGCCATCCTCCCCCACCTCGGTGCGATACTTGGTTTCGCCGTTGCGCTGAACGCGTGGGCGATTTGGAATTACCGCAAAACAGATTGACATGCAGTAATGTTGTAAATATATATCACATCGATTGTAATTTATGGGTCGTTATACTCGTCTATAATAAACCGTCAAAAACGCCTCCTGTTAAAACGGGACCCATGCCGACTATTGGAAACTTGGAAGCGGATGACGAATAAGATAATTAAAAAACAAACAGATTCAACGATGCGTGAATCATCAAAATTAAATTATACATTTGACCAATCGTATGTAATAGTCAAATCGTCCATTTTAGGATTTTTAGGTTGATCGTTATGCAAGCAAGAGGTATTTTATTAAACTACGAAGGAACCATTGACACCAACGGACAGCATTGGGGGGCCATCCTCTGGCATAAATTCCGCAAACATCATATTGCCCTGGATAAATCGGCATTCAACAAAGCGTACGCTCACGCCGAAGCGGCCCTAGCAACGGGCAACATCATCCGCTCGGATGATACCTTTTTGGATGTACTGGTCCATCAGATTACGCAGCAGTTCGATTTTCTGACCAAGGCCGGCCACCAACTGGACTATACGCTGATTGGAAAGATTGCCGAAGAATGTGACCAACTGGCCCAACGCACACTACGCAAGGCCAAAACCATCTTGGAAAGCCTTTCCAATGCTTTCCCGATTGTTCTCGTATCAAACTTCTACAGCAACCTCAATGCTATGCTGACGGAGTTCGGTATCCGGAATTATTTTGCCGACGTCGTCGAGCCGACCTACGAGACCTCGCTTTCTGATACGGCGATTTACGAGCTTGGCGTGCAACGGCTGGGTTATGCCGCCGAAGAATGTGTGGCCGTGGGCGACTCGTACAACCGCGATATCCTACCCTCCAAAGAAATCGGGTGCCAAACGGTGTGGCTTAATGTGGAGAGCTGGGAAGAATGGGGAATCGACGAGTTGGGGATCACCGACGCGGAAATCGGCGACTTCAACCAATTGCCCCGCTTGCTCGAAAAATGGGATCCTGCGTTTTTGCCGGCCACCCGATAGTGCTTTCCCAAAAATTTTGCATATTAGTTGCCCAAAGGTCAATTAAATGCAAGTAAAGAAATATTCCGGCGAACTCGTTGAATTCGATTTGCGCCGCCTGAAAGGCTCTCTTTCTAAATCGGGGGCCACACCCGACGTGGTTGATGAGGTATGGGAAAAGATGAAACCCATGACCTATGATGGGATCAGTACGCGCGACCTCTACAAACTGGCCTTTCGGCTATTGAAAAGGGAAGCAGATTCTTTCGCTGCCCGTTACAGCCTCAAACGCGCACTGAAAGATTTGGGGCCCGCCGGTTATTATTTCGAACAATGGGTTGCCAGGCTTTTCAACCATGCCGAGTACCAAACACTTACCAGCCAGCATCTTGCTGGCAATTCGGTAACCCATGAGGTGGACGTGGTGGCACAAAAGGGCGATGAATTGCTGTTGGTGGAATGTAAGTTCAGAAATACAGAAGATGCCAAAATCACCGTGACCACTCCCATGTATTTCCTATCGCGGGTCAATGATTTCGAAGGGCGTACTTTTTCATTCTTCGGCAAGGAAATGCCATTTACTGCCGGATGGCTGGTGACCAATGCGTATATGACAACCGACTCCGTCGACTTCGCCGCGTACTATAATCTCCATCTCCTCGCTTGGAATTACCCTGAAGAAAGCAGCATCAAACGCCGGGTAGACAATACCGGGCTTTACCCCATCACTTGCCTCACCACCATCAACAAAGCCGAAAAAGACATTCTTCTGAAACAAGGGTGTATCCTTGTCAAAGAAATCGTCAGCGACCCGTCCCAACTGGAAAGTTTGGACTGCGCGCCCCGCAAGAAAAAACGGGTCATCCAGGAAGCCATCGAATTAGTAAACCATCAAAAATAAAGGAAGCGATGAGCAATGATTTTGTAAAGGAAGAGCGCAAATTTATGGAAGGCGCACGTGCGCGTTGGAAAGAGCTTAAATACGTTGGCGGTGTGGTAATGCAATTCCTCAAAGGCTTCCGCGGCTTACATTTTATCGGCCCGTGCGTTACCGTATTCGGTTCGGCCCGATTTAAGGAAGACCACCCCTATTATGAACTCGCCCGCCGCGTATCGGCCGAAATCGGCCAGCTCGGCTTTGCTATCATGACGGGTGGCGGCCCCGGCATTATGGAGGCCGCCAACCGGGGCGCAAAGGAAAGTGGCGCACTTTCGGTAGGCTGCAATATCGAACTGCCCCATGAACAGGCACACAACCCCTACCTCGACCGGTTCGTGACAATGGAATATTTCTTCGTCCGCAAGGAGTTGCTGCGCAAGTACTCATTCGCATTCATCGTGCTGCCGGGAGGTTTCGGCACGTTGGATGAGTTTTTCGAAACGCTTACCCTCATCCAAACCGGAAAGATTAAGCGGTTTCCCATTGTGGTGATGGGGGTCGGCTTCCACAAGGAAATCATTGCGCATGTGCAACGTATGATGGATGAGAAAACCATCAGTCCCGAAGACATGGATCTCCTACTTTTCACCGATTCGGCCGAAGAGGTTGTTTCACACATCCGTAAGCATGCCCAGGGATCGCCCAGCATCAAGCTGAATCCGCCACGGAAAGCCGCGTGGGTGCTCGGTGAGCGGAAGCTTAAACGCGCATGAACATCCTTTGGAAGTACCTTAAACCGCAGCGCCGGTATATCTACTTCGCCCTGCTTTTGGCAGCCGTAGCGCAATTACTCTCCATGATCGACCCCATCATCTTCGGTAAGATCATCGACGATTACGCCAACAACAGGCAGGGTCGCAGCCAGGAAGAACTGGTTGAAGGGGTGCTTTTCTGGCTGTTCATTGCCATCGGTATTGCCTTGCTGGCCCGATTGGCCCGTTCTTTCCAAGATTATGTGATGCGGCTTGCCGTGCAGCGGTTCGGCATGCAGATATTCAACGATGGGCTACGGCAAACCTTACGGCTATCTTTCCAAGAGTTTGAAGAGCAGCGCAGTGGCGAAACACTAGCAGTATTGCAAAAGGTGCGTACCGATACGGAACGGTTCATTAATTCGAGCATCAACATCCTCTTTTCGTCGCTCGTCGGTTTCAGCTTCCTGATTTGGTACGCCATTACCAAGCATTGGGCGCTGATACCAATTTTCCTCATCGGTTTTGTGGTCATCGGCTCCATTACCAGCCTGCTAAGCCGCAAAATAAAAACCACGCAACGGCGTATCAACCGCGAAACGACTCACATGTCGGGCATCATCACCGAGTCCCTCCGCAACATCGAGCTCGTCAAGAGCCTCGGCCTTACATTTCCCGAGATGCGGCGGATGCGCGGCCATACGCAAACGATTTTCGACCTCGAGATGGCCAAAACACGACGGGTCCGTTTCCTTTCATTCTTACAGGGCACCACCTTGAACTTGCTCCGCCAATCGATATTGTTCACCCTTCTTTGGCTCATTTTCAGGGAGGTCCTTACCCCGGGTGAGCTTATCACCATGCAATTCATCTCCACGTCTATTTTCATGCCGCTACAGGATATCGGTAACATCATCGTGCAATATCGGGAAGCTGAAGCGTCCATCCAGCTGTTTGACGGCTTGATGCAGAAACCGATCGAGCGGCGACCCGAAAATCCGATTCCGATCGGCCCATTGGAAACAGTGGTTTTCGACAAGGTAATATTCCAGCACAAGACGGCTTCACAAAATGCCATCGACGATATTTCGTTCTCGGTCAACAGTGGCGAGACCATTGCGTTCGTGGGGCCTTCGGGTTCGGGCAAATCCACACTGGTTAAATTACTGGTGGGGCTTTACGGCCCCGTATCGGGCCATATCCTATTTAACGGCATCCCTGCGGAAGAGGTAAGGTTTAACGAAATGCGTCGGCAAATCGGCTTCGTGACGCAAGACACACAGCTTTTTGCCGGCACCATTAAAGACAATCTGCTCTTCGTAAAACCCGATGCTACCGAAGAGGAGGTATTGGCCGCCTTGCATAAAGCCAGCTGTACACCGCTGCTAATGCGTAGCGAAAAAGGAATCCACACACTATTGGGCGAAGGGGGGCTCAAGCTGTCGGGTGGCGAAAAACAACGTATCTCCATTGCCCGTGCATTGATACGCAACCCCCGGCTGCTCATTTTCGACGAAGCGACCAGCGCCCTCGACTCCCTTACGGAAGAGGCCATCACCGAAACGGTACGGGCGTTATCTGACGAACGGGAACAGATTACCGTACTGATTGCGCACCGATTGTCTACCATCATGGATGCCGACCGGATTATCGTACTGGAGAAAGGGAAGATTGCCGAAACCGGCACCCATGATGAATTGGTGGATGCGCGGGGGCTGTACTATGCCATGTGGCGGCAGCAGATCGGTGAGCGGCGGTAGCGCGGCGTCATGCGCCCTTATTCCAAACCCAGGTTAAACGTTTTCCTTAGTACATCGAGCGTAGGGTTTTTCGCTGCCATGGCTTGGTATTTCTCTTGCGCGGTATAAGGTTTCCGGGTGGCATCCTTTTTCATCTTTATCGGGACAAGGTCTATCGCGAAATTGCGCAGATTGGTCCGCAACTCATTGAGGATATCTATCTTCGAGGTACTTAACAGGTCCTGCTGAATGGGGTTTTCAATCACCACCCCGACCCTGAAGTCTGGCTGGAGCTCGGGCGCGTTGGCGGTCATCAATGTAAATAGATTGATTTTGTTTTCCGCTTTCAGCTTATCGGCCAGCGCATGCCAATGTTGGAGCAACGTTTCATGGTCAAATGCTTGCCGTTCTGCACCACTGAGCAATTCCGGTTCATCCGCGGTTTCTTCGTCCGGTTGTTTGTCGGCCAGAATATCATTGAGGTCGGGGATAACATTGCTGAGTTTCACGTTCCCCCACGAACGGGTTTTGGGGACCGGTGGCTGCGCATCTGCGTTCGGCGGTCGATGGTCAGGAGCCACGGGGCGATGGGCTACGGTCGGCGATGGGCTGCCTGTGGTGGATGACCGGTAATTGATGGGGGATGGTTTTCGGATTTCGTGTTCCGGCTGCCCGCTATCAGCTGATGACGGCCGATGATCAACCGGTGCCTGCGTCAGCGTAGACTTTTTTTTTTCGGCGGCATCCGCGGGCGACTGCGGGGCACCGTCTTTAGCCAGCTGTATGGCCGCGGCAATGTGGCACATCTTCAGCAATGCCAGTTCCACCTGCAAACGCTGGTTTTTGCTCGTGCGATAGTTGACCTCACAATGGTTGGCAATATTGAGCGCCGATAACAGCAAGCCGGGCGATACCTGTTGTGACTGTTGCAGGTAACGCTGGCGGATGGTATCACTGGTATCCAGCAGCTTCAGCGTAGCGGGTTCCCTGGCTACGAGCAAATCGCGGAAATGCGAACCCAAACCACCAATAAAATGGCTACCGTCGAAGCCGTGGGCCAATATCTCATCGAAAATAAGCAACGCCGAGGCGGATTCCTCTTGGATAATGGCATCGGTAAGCCGGAAGAAATACTCGTAATCGAGGATATTGAGGTTGTCGATGACCGCTTGATAAGTCACTTCCTTGTTGGAGAAGCTTACAATCTGGTCGAACATGGAGAGTGCATCGCGTAATCCACCGTCCGCCTTCTGGGCGATGATGTGCAACCCATCCCGATCGTATGACACGCCTTCCTTATCCGCTATCGACGCCAGGTGGTCGGTCATGTCGGCTACTTTGATCCGGTTGAAATCAAAAATCTGGCACCGCGAAAGGATCGTGGGCAGGATCTTATGTTTCTCGGTGGTGGCTAAGATGAATATCGCGTAGGCAGGCGGTTCCTCAAGGGTTTTCAAGAAAGCATTGAATGCCTGTTGCGACAGCATGTGCACCTCATCGATGATGTATATCTTATACCGGCCCGTCTGCGGTGGGATGCGTACCTGGTCGATCAGGTTACGGATATCGTCCACCGAATTGTTCGACGCCGCATCGAGTTCATGGATACTGAACGAATTGCCGTTCTGGAAGGATTTACAGTTATCGCACTGCCCACAGGCTTCCATGTCGGCGCCAATATGCTCGCAGTTGATGGTTTTTGCCAAAATACGGGCACAGGTCGTCTTACCCACCCCACGCGGACCGCAAAACAGGAAAGCTTGTGCCAGCTGCTTGTTTTTAATCGCATTTTTGAGGGTAACGGTAATATGCTGTTGGCCAACCACGGAATCAAACGTGGCAGGGCGGTACTTCCGGGCCGAAACGATAAAATTATCCATCCGGTACGAAGATAGAAATTTTGACTGAAACTAGCGACAGGAGTTCTTCGTCCGGTAATTACGTTAAGAAACGAAGGTTTCGTTGATGCACTTCTATGCGAATAGCCATCGCGGGGGCGACTATCTGCTTTCCGCTCCGTGCCGCGGGGCGAGTTACCTTTTTCTTGATAAAAAAGTAACCAAAACCGACCGAAGGAAGCTCATGAACACCGCTGAAACAAACATGCGCGGTGAATAAATCAAGGCCTGCCTGCTCCGTTGCATCCCGTTGCCGCATGCGCCGCGGTGGCTGCGCCCTATCGTGGTTTCGCCATGGGGTATTACGGTTGCGGAATGACGATGGGCGTCCGTGATGGTCCCGTTGGTTATAAATAGCAACGTCCGTTCGGAGGTAGGACCGGCCTTGGCACAGTTGGATGTGCGGGCCGTGATGGGGCGGTGCAGCCGTGGGGGTAAGTACAAACAAGCGGGACCCAGCCCTAGGGCCGGCCAACAGCGCAGGGGGCCTAGGGTTCGCGACATTGCACCGGCGCGCAGCCGGAACGACAACTGCGGCACAGCCGGAGCACCTTGGTTAGGGTGCGTCCAAGTAACATGCCCGGCCGGCATAGAGACCGGAAAGCCTTGCGGGCAAAGGCAAAAAACATCTCGCGCAGCGAGTCGTTCTTAAAACAAACCTTCGTATTCCATAATCAATGGCAGTTACTTAATTCACCTGCAAAGCGATCGGCAGCTATTCGGCGGTATTAACAGAAATTAACACGACTGTTACTACCGTTCTACCGTATTAATCACTATGTTTGCTCGTGGCAAACAATACACTATGCACATTTACGGAATCAAAAATTGTAACACGGTAAAAAAGGCCCTTACATGGCTGGATGAAAACGGCATTCCTTATACCTTCCATGATTTCAAGAAAGAGGGTGTTTCGTTAGACAAACTTAAGGCATGGGAACAGCAAATCGGATGGGAACCGTTGGTCAATAAACGGGGCACCACGTGGCGACAGCTTCCGGCAGAAGCGCAAAGCGCCGTTGTGGATGCCGTATCGGCAAATGCGTTGATGCAGGAAAAGACCAGTGTCATCAAGCGACCTGTCATCGAAAGCCCGGCGGGAGTCATCTTAGGGTTCGATGCCGCTGAATATGAAGCTAAATTGAAATAACGAACAGACCAACATCGTACGACATGAATAAATTGAGAATAGCGGCTCTGGCCGCCATGATGATTGCTGGCTTTTTGCCCGTGACAGGCCAGGCCCAAACGGTCACCAACCATTACGATTATACCGAAGCATTCAATCCGTTTTTTTACACCAACAACGGCACGGAATATCGTTCGGCGAGCGGAATGCCGGGGCCCAAATACTGGCAGAATGCGGTCGATTATAAAATCAGCGCCCGATTGAATGACCAAACCAACGAGATTACGGCAAGCGTAACCCTCGAATACACCAATAACAGCCCGGATGAAATGGATTTCATCTGGTTGCAATTGGACCAAAACATGTTCTCACAAGAAGGCCGGGGCCACCTCATCGTGCCACTTACCAAAAGCCGGTACGGCGATGCACGTTCGGATTTCGACGGCGGATACGACATCCAAGCTGTAAAACTGGGAAATGGCAAAGCCGCCGAGCATCTGATTACCGACACCCGCATGCAGGTTTTTTTACCCGACCCCTTGCAACCCAATGGTGGACATGCCACGATAACCATCGATTATTCCTACATCGTGCCTACCCATGGGGCGGACCGCACCAGCGTGTTGGAAACCCAAAATGGAAAGATTTTCGCGGTTGCACAATGGTTTCCACGTGTAGCCGTATATGACGATGTTTTGGGCTGGAACGTGCAGCCCTACACCGGACCGGGCGAGTTTTACCTGGAATTCGGCAACTACGAAGTGGAAATCACCGCACCGGCCAATCACATCGTGGTGATGGGCGGCGAGCTACTCAACCCCAACGACGTATATACGGCCGAACAGGTGAAACGGTTGGAGCAGGCCAAGAAAAGTGACGAAACAGTGGTGATCCGGTCGGCCGAAGAGGTGACCCTGCCTGACTCGCGACCACAAGGCAAAAAAGAACTTACTTGGAAGTTCAAGCTACAGAACGCCCACGACGTGGCCTGGGCTTCGTCGCCCGCTTTTATCGTGGATGGCGCGAAAATAAACCTGCCCAGCGGTAACTCCGCCTTAGCCCTATCTGCTTATCCGGTAGAAAGCAACGGCGGAAATGCTTGGGAGCGCGCTACGGAATACACCAAAGCTTCCATCGAATTCTATTCCGATTTATTGATGGGGTACCCCTACCCGGTGGCCGTCAACGTAGCGGCGGAAATCGGTGGTATGGAATACCCAGCCATTGTTTTCTGCAGTTATAAATCGAAGGGCCGCGGGCTGTGGGGCGTCACCGACCACGAGTTTGGCCACATCTGGTTTCCGATGATCGTGGGCAGCAACGAACGGCTCCATGCATGGATGGACGAAGGATTCAATACCTTTATAAACGATCTGTCTACAGAGGCCTTCAACGACGGGGAATATTATCGCGCTGCAGGCGATGCCAATCGAATGGCACAGGCGTTGACGCGGCCCGATTTGGAACCTGTAATGAGCACGCCGCAGAATATGCAGGAGCGCAACATCGGGATATTGGCTTACTTTAAGCCGGGATTCGGCCTTACCCTCCTACGCAATGAGATACTCGGGCCCGAACGCTTCGATCGTGCTTTCAAAACATACTTGCATCGCTGGGCGTACAAACACCCTACGCCGGATGACTTCTTCCGCACGATGGAGAATGTAGCCGGCGAGAATCTCAATTGGTTCTGGCGTGGTTGGTTCAAATACAATTGGCGGTTCGACCAAGGGATCGTGAAGGTCACTACTGATGCCAGCGACCCGGAAGGCAATGGGCTGATCACGGTAGAAAACTTTGAAAAAATGCCCATGCCGGTGGTCGTCGATATCACAACGGAAAGTGGCAAAGTCCACCGGATGAAATTACCCGTAGAAATATGGGAACGTAATACGAAATGGACATTCAAAGCACCGACCGACGAAAAAATCGTAACGGTGCAGCTCGATCCCGACAAAGTCTATCCCGACCATAATCCGGATAATAACCGTTGGGATATGACCGAACAATAACACGGGATATACGTTAATGATAATATGCAGTGCCCTAGATTGACATCGGTATCCGAAAGAAAACTCATCATGCAGGCGCTGCATGCTATTTTTTTCATCTGTGTATTTTCCGCACCTGCTGTCGCACAAGACACGGTCTTAAACGGATATGTACTCGAATTGGATAGCGGTGAACCCCTACCCCATGTAGAAATAAAAAACTTGAATACGGGTACGCTGGCTGAAAGCCTCGATGATGGCTCCTTCCGCATTGCAGTAGAAAAAAACCAACGCCTCCAATTTGAATATCCGGGTTACCGTACCGACACTTTAGTTGTTATCGAATTCGGCATCAAACGGGTATACCTTACGCCCGATGGTAGTACGGTACAGCTCGACGAGGTACAGATACAGGCCATGACCGACAGCCGATTGGAAACGGAAATCAAACGGGCCCAAGCGGAAGGGTCCTTTACCGAAGTGTCGCAACGGCGCGGCGGCATCCGTATCTCACCCTCACGCTGGTTTGGGAAGGCAGGGCGCCAAGCCCGGCAACGTTACGAATTGCTGCTCGCCGAAAAGGAACGCAGGAAAATCGATGCCCGTTTCACCCGCGAGGCCATCATCGCCGTCACTCCCCTGAAGGGGGAAGATCTCGAGCTATACATGACCAAGTACCGCCCGACAGCCGAATTCCTATCGACTGCCGACGAATCCGACCTCCGGCTCTATATCATGGATACGTATGCCGCATTTAAAGCATTGACCCCCGAACAGCGGGCAGCCATCAAAGCCCCCAACCCAAAGGGTAGCCGTGATTAATTGATGGGTTATATATTGCCACCCCGCTCTACACGGAAGGCGACCTTGCAGATTGCCCCATAAGACGAAATTTCCCCGTCTTTAACGTGCACTTTAAAGTCTTTCACATAGACCGAATCGATATTGGAAACGGTAGCAGATACTTCTTTCACCGCATTGCGGATGGCGTCATCAAAACTGGTGGTGGATGAAGCAATGACCTCGATTACTTTTACAATAGCCATAATGGAGTTATTTTATGTTTATGCCAAGTAAACACGCCCGAAAGCAATTTGTTTGTGGCATGCCCAAATATTAAGTTTCGTTTGGTATATTGTCCCTCCACTTAACTGACACGAATACTAATCATGAAAAGACTTATCCTATCATTAGGCTTTACCACATTACTGGCCACGGCTATTCAGGCACAAACGGATTTCGGCCTAAAAGCAGGCGTTAATTTTTCTTCGTACAGCTTTGCCGATTCGGAGAATATTTCCGATGCGGAACCACGGACGAGTTTCCACCTAACGGGGTACCTGGACGCTCGGATTGCCTCCTGGCTTTATCTCCATCCAGAGGTTTCGCTGCAAGGGAAGGGGGCCAAAGTGATTGAATCGAAACTATTGGGTGGTGCCGAAGTTATACAGCGCACCATGTGGCTCGATTTCCCTTTCAATTTTCTGGGTAAACTGCCCATAGGCGATGTGGGCAGTTTTTTTGCCGGTACCGGGCCGTATGTAGGGTTCTCCATGAATGGGGAAAACACGTATGCGAATGGCTCCACATCTGCCATGATCATTTATAAAGATAATGCCCTGAAAAGTGTCGATTACGGGGTCAATTTTCTGGCGGGCTTTAAGTGGAGCAGGTTTTCGCTAAACGCAAATTATCGGTTGGGCCTCGCCAATATCACCAACAGCTCCTATAAATGGTCTGACGATGTCAAAAACCGGGTTTTCTCGCTGGGCATCGGCGTATCGCTTCTATAACCGGCAGTCCGCTAACTTACACCTTGGCGGGCTTGTCGTCACGATGCAGGTGCAGGGAACGTGATGTCCGTGCTTCATTTTATGGCGTCGCGTAAGAAAATACCCAAGACGTCCATTTCAGGAATTTGTGTATACTTGCGTATTGCGAACAGGTCGGTACGACGAACAATGAGCGGATTTTACTTACAGGCACTTTTGAAGATCATCGGCATCAGTGCGGCCTCGGGGATCAGCTATTCCGACGGGCTTATTCACCTGGTGTCGGACAATGGAAACTATCTTTACGAATATCCCCTGGCTACAGGCCTCCTAAGCCGGCACTTGCTCCGAGATGGGATACCGACAGAACAAGTCGCCAAGGCACAGAAAATGGACCTTGAAGCCATCTTGGAGAGGGACGATGCGATTTATGTCTTCGGATCGGGCTCTACCCCTGCCCGAGAGCTCGGATTTGCTATCTCTAAGGCCGATAAGCGGATCGACACCCTGCCGCTACATGATTTATACGAAGCCATGCGTTCAGTTGCTGGAATCGGGCCGGACGACTTCAATATCGAAGGGACTGCGGCGCACGGAGCGGATTGGCTATTCTTAAACCGGGGAAATGGACCCGGTGGCAGGAACGTCCTATTTACGGTACATGGAATAAATCTGACCGAAAATTTCCAGCTCTCCTACGATGAAATCGACCTGCCTGTGATAGACGGTTTGTCTTATGGATTTTCGGATGCGACCGTTGCCGGAGACACCCTTTATTTCATTGCCACGGCGGAAGCGGGCAACTCCACCTACCATGATGGTGAAGTCGGCGGAACCTTATTCGGCGCCATTGATCTGTTGGGTCGGACAACCGCCTTTACCCGGGTTATTTCCCGATCACAGAAATTCGAGGGGATTGCTTCTTATACCACGGCATCGGGCATGGCTTCGTTTTTATTGTGCGAAGATAATGACGATGCCACCGATACGGCAACGGTTTACAGGCTTGATGTGGAATTATGAAAACAATAGGTTTACTTTCCATCTTCCTACTGGTGTCCTGTGGTGGGCAGGCCGATAATTTTGACTTCATGGTTGGCGAATGGAAACGCAGCAACGACGAAGCCGGCAGACAAACGTTCGAGACGTGGGAGAAACGAAACGACTCCACATATATTGGACATGGCTATACCCTCAGTGGCACGGATACGGTATGGCAGGAAAACATCATCCTTTCTCCGATTGCAGGGGTATGGCACTATCAGGTATCGATGCCGGGAGACACCGCGTCGACCGACTTCAGGGTATCCGAATCAGACGCACGGTCTTTCACTTGCAAAAATCCACACAATGAATTCCCTAAGACCATTAGCTACCGGAGGGCAGGCACTGATCTCCATGCCGATATTTCCGGTGGGGGCAATGCGGTTACCTTCCTGTTTATGCCGATGGAATGAATTTCGGCCTATCTCGTTTTTGACGGTCCCACTTGTTCATTGAACGCCAAGCAGAGTTCCACCCAGTAGGTAAAATCATCCGGATCATTGTACCCCTCGGGGCCGACATAGCAATACCCGGGTAGACGCTTGCCCCTCATCACCATGGGCTGATAGCCCGGGCGCTTTGAAATTTGTGGCAGGCTACTCGGATCGAACCGGCACATCAGGCCGGCAGCCGTTACATTGATACACATCTTTGCGTTCACCAAAAAGGCAAGCCCCCCGAACATTTTCTTCTCCTCGATGGTGACGCCGGAGACGCGCTGGAGGTAGTCCCTTACTCGATGGGCCAATTCGATATCGTATGCCATACCACGAATTTTAGGGCAAGATACGGATTCCGCACACATTAGCCATAACCTTCTACTAACGGTAGATTGACTTCGCCCCACTCATCCATTAACCTTAGAATTTTCGTTAAAGGCACCTTCAAGATTGGGTTATAGTATTCTTCGATATCGGCATCGGCTTTGGGTACAAAGTCGCAACCAGCCCCATAGTTTGTCTTTTATCCCCCCCTCATGCGTGTGTAAATTCACCTAATTTTATCTACGAAAAAGAAGTCGAGGATTAAATAAAAAATGACATGGACAAGCCCATAGCACAATCGATGGCAATCGTTATCCCTGCATACCGGATGCACAGCCAGCTCTTCAACAACATGCTCGCGGATATCCGGGAGGAGGATGCCCAAAAGCGAATCGAAGACAGGACCAACCATTTCACTTGGATGGTAGGCAATCTGGTCAATTGCCGGTACTGGCTAGCCGAGGTCTTCGGTCTATCCGAAAAGGACCCCAACGAACACCTATTCAAGGACGCGAAAGCCCTGGATACGACATTGAACTATCCTTCGCTGGCTGCACTGAAAGAACAATGGCATCAAATCTCGCCACCACTGTACCAGAAGCTGATAACGGTTGATGAACCCGAGCTCAACCAAGCCTATGCATTCGGTATGGGCGCCCCTTACGTGGAAGAAAACAAACGCAACATGGTGGGTATGTTCCTAGACCGTGAAAGTTACCTCTTCGGGCAATTGGGCCTGATGCGCAAGGTGCTGGGGTATGGAGGGGTCCGGTATGATCTAGATGACCAGTTGGCCTATTAACGCATACTTTCCGCCGGGATAACCGCAAATCCCTGAAGGTTCATTTGACAAGCCGCCATAGCATGCAATCCTTTACCTCTTTGCCTTTTTCAGCGCGTCGAGGTATTTCTTCTTTACACCGTTATCCTCTTCCTTGGCACTGAGTATTTCCAATACCGGCAAAAGTCCGTTGTTGGCGTCGGTCTTTAGTTTTAATATTTCGCCCAGTGCATATGCCGTTGCCCAGCGGACCACTGTTCCGGGGTTTTCGGTGTTCGGAAGCAGGTTGGCTATCGACCGGTCGAGTTCATTGGGAAATAGCGGGGCGATCGCGGAAACCCGTGCTTTTGCTTTCAATGATTTGTCCTGAAAAACCTGTTGGATGATCATAATTTATTAAACTAAATTGGCTCGCCGTAAAACAACAAAAGCCTTTGCTTTCGCAAAGGCTCCCACTTTCGTAGTGCGGAAGAGCAGATTCGAACTGCCACGCCCGTAGGGCGCCACCCCCTCAAGATGGTGCGTCTACCAATTTCGCCACTTCCGCAGAGGATTTACTGGCGCAAAAGTAAGGTAATTTTTTTCTTTAGCCAAGTGTTTTTTCACTGCGATTTCGGCGCACCATACTTATCGATAAGCGTTTGGATAATGCCATCGGCCAGACCCACCCGGGGGACAATAATCTGCCGTAGACGGCCGGACTTCATGAGCGTAAGAAAAATTTCACAGGCTGGGATAATTACATCAGCACGGTCGTGGTTGAGTCCCAATACGTTGATGCGGTCTTTCAGCGAAAAGGATCCCAGATATTCATACAGCGATTTCAGTTTGGCAAATGAAATGGGCTTGTCTTCTTTACTGTTGTTGGCAAGCCGCGAAAGCTTATTGATATTGCCGCCCGTACCAATACCATATACCGTCTTGAATGCTTTCGTGTGATTTTTCACCCAATTCCGCATATCATCCCAAGTTTCATCACTGTCTTGATTATCCAATATACGGATGGTACCGATATTGAATGACGATGAAGCAATTAATTTTGCATCGGCAAATACTGACACTTCGGTACTTCCACCGCCCACGTCGATATACAAATATGCTTTATTGCTATTGAGATGCTGCTCGATATGGCTGCTATAGATGATCTTCGCTTCTTCACTGCCGTCAATAATCTGCAGGTCTATGCCTACATCGTTAATCTCACGTAACAGCGCCTTGCCATTAGCGGCCTCACGCATGGCCGACGTGGCGCACGCCAAATACTGGCTTACTTTGTACACATCCATTAAATTTCGGAATGCGGTCATCGTCTTTACCAGATCTTTGGCTTTCGACACGGAAATACGGTGGTCGATGAATGCGTCATCGCCCAACCGCAAGGGAACCCGCACCAGCGTATTCTTTTTGAACGACACCACATCGTCGTTCCTGATAATATCGGCTATCAACAGCCGCACTGCGTTGGAACCAATATCTATTGCTGCGTATCTCACGATTGTTATGATTTATATTTTAGGTAATTGTATATATCTTCTTGGGCCCGATGCTTGATTTTACGCTTGGCACCGATGTACCGGTTGTTATTCAAATGATTGATTTCGCGGGCCTTGGTATTGTCGCGCAACTGGATATCCACGATATCGCGGATTTCCTTACGGATCCGGCTGTCCTCAATGGGAAAAGCAACCTCCACCCTACGGTCGATATTCCGTGTCATCAAATCGGCAGACGACAGGTAAATCAACTCATCCCCACCATTGCCGAAAATCCAAACGCGCGCGTGTTCCAGGTAGCGATCCACAATACTCCGCACCGTAATCCGCTCACTGAAGCCTGCCTGCCCGGGCACTAAGCAGCACATCCCCCTTACAATGAGTTGGATGGTTACGCCCGCATTATTGGCCTCGTAGAATTTCTCAATCATTTCCTCATCTGAAAGGCTATTCATTTTCAGAATCATATAGGCTTTCTTGCCGGATTTAGCCACTTCTATCTCATTGGAAATAAGCTGGTATAGCCGCATTCTCGTTCCTAATGGCGACGCGATGATTGATTTGTAATCGCGACGGAACACCTGTTTTTCCAAGCTCCTGAAAAGACGTTTCAAGTCTTTGGTAATGGCCGAATCTATGGTAAACAAGCTGTGGTCGCAGTAGCTTTTGGCAGTCTTTTCGTTGAAATTACCCGTGGCGAGGTTCGCATAGTAAACCAAGCCACTTTTCTCACGGCGCGTAACGAGGCAGACCTTAGCGTGTACTTTGTATTGCATTATGCCGATATTCACATTTACGCCGCCCTCTTCCAATCGGTTCCTCCAGTAAATATTGGCTTCTTCATCGAATCGCGCTTTCAATTCGATCAAACAGTTGACCACCTTGCCATTTTGTGCAGCGTTAATCAACGCATTGATGACACTCGAATTTTCGGCCAGCCGATAGAGACAAATATTGATTTCCTGCACTTTGGGATCAATGGCGGCTTCACGAAGAAAATGAACGATATAATCAAACGACTGGTACGGCAGGCTAACCAGGTAATCGCGTTGTGCCATTTGGCTGAAAATACTCCGCTCGAGATCCAGGTCACTTACCCGCAGTTGCGGCATGGGCGGGTACTCCAATGCCGGTCCGCCAACATTGGGAAAATCGATGAAATCCCTAAAGTTATGGTATCTGCCACTGGGGATGAGTGCATCCGTGTCCAATTGCATGCGGCCAACCAAGTAGTTTAAGGTATCGAGCGGGACATCGCTATCGTAAAGCAGCCGCATGGGCCGCCCTTTTTCCCGCCGTTGCAGGCTGTGCATCAGCGCATCCACGAACTTTTCGCTCATATTGGGATCAATATCCAATTCGGCGTCACGCGTGAGTTGGATGCTGTAAGCCGCAATGGTATCCGGGTCGAAAATAAAAAATAGGTCGTCCAAACAATACCGGATAATGTCGTCCAGCAAGATGATGAACTTCAATCCATTATTTTCGGGCAATATAAGGAAGCGGGAAATAATTGGGCTAGGAATTTCCACCAGTGCATACTTCACTTTCTTCCGGAACGTCAATTTAACGATGAAGTACGTGTGCCGATCCTTCAGTTCCGGAAAAGGTTTTGCGGCATCCGTCTCCTCCAACATAATGGGCACGAGGGTTGGCAGCACCTGCCGGCGAAAATATGTTCGCACATAGGTACCCCGGGCAACATTGAGTTGCTGCTCGTTAATGATGAAGATTTTCTGGGCTTCCAGCTCTTTGATGATCTCCTGCTCATAAAGGTAGTCGAACTGCTTTTCGAGTCGTACCACGATATCCTTTATTTCATTGAGCACCTTCTTAGGGTTGAAGCCCAGCATGGTCTTGGCTTTGGTATTGATGTCTACCAAGCGATTGAGCGTGGCCACCCTTACGCGGTAAAATTCATCCAGATTGGATGAAAAAATAGCCAAAAACCGTAACCGCTCAATCAGCGGCACCGTCCTGTCGGCAGCCTCCTGCAGCACACGCTCGTTAAAATATAACCAGCTTATTTCTCGATTTATAAGGGGATATTTATGCTTCACAATCGCTATCATTGGGCCGCTGTAAGTTACCTGGCCAATAATAGCAATGCAACGTTTTGTTATTGTTAACGGTGTATTAATTCACCGTCACCAAACATCGTATTGAAATAGGCTACGACTTACCGTGGAGTGGCTACCGGTAATACCTTATTATCAATCATTCCAAACTTGCTGCTCAAGGATTTCCAACTGCCAAAGGATTTCCTCCTCTTTTACCGGGAAAGGTTCATCCCGCCGGATTTGCGCATAAACGGCGTTGAACAGGTCATTATAGTCGCCCTTTAACGCCTCGCGGTATCGGATTTCCCGATCACCATTCGGTTTCATGAGGGTAATCAGCCCCTCTTTACCAGCAGGTTCTATGCCGTACGCAGGGTCTTTCGGCAGGATGCCCGACTGCAATTGGTCTTCTTGCACATCGGCCCTTACTTTCTGAAAAGACCCCTTGGTACCATGCAGCACATAGGCTGGCAGCGGATTGGCCACCAGCAGACTTGCATGGATAAATACCGTCAACCCTTTGGGGTAACTAAGCACCAATGTAGCAAAGTCATCCACTTGAGACCCTTGTCGATGGGTCGCGAGGATTTTCATGCTTTTATCGGGCTTGCCAAAGAGACAGATCACCTGGTCGAGAAGATGCGGCCCCAAATCATACAATACCCCACTGGCCGGAATTGGCAGTTCCTTAAACACTTTGGGGCCCTTCTCCGGCCGGTAACGATCAAACCGGACATGCAATTCAATGGGCTCCCCCACTGCTTGCCGCTCTACCACACGCTTGAGCAACTTGAAATCACTATCCCATCGTCGGTTTTGGAAAACCATCACGTGTTTACCCACTTTCCGTCCCAGATTGAAAATCTGCTTGGCTTCCTCGCTACTGGGCGCAAAAGGCTTCTCTACCAAAATATGTTTGCCGGCATTCAATGCCTGTATCGCATAGTCTACGTGCGTATTGTTGGGGGTATTAATGACCACGAGCTCAATAGCATCGTCTTGCAGCAAGTCACTTACGGAATCGTAACTGATGATATCGGGATACCTTTGCTGCGCACGTTTCTCATGGCGCTCTACGACAGCCCGCAGTTCAAACCGCGTCTTTTGGTTGATGAAAGGCGCATGGAATACGCGTCCTGACATCCCGTATGATAATATACCTGTGACTATGCTCTTTTTTGGCATTACTTATCCATTTAAATCAATGATGGGCACCGTGGTCCTCCTGGCCACCGGCAGCCGCAAAAACCGCTTTAACGGTCGGCACTTTTTCTAACGCGTACTCCTGAAGCTTTTTATTCGTATTGCGGGTCAAGCGCTCGAATTGCTCCAGAATAGCACCTTGTTCGTGCTGAACGTGTGCAACATAACCGGCGGCATTGTCAAAAGTACCCAAACTATCGGTTTCAAAATGATGCGGCACAACGAAATCGGGCTCCGTCCGTTCGGTCAGTACCACCGAATATTCACTGGCGAGCCCGGCCAGTTCAGCAATCATCGGCTCATAGGTTTCGGCTACTTTGGCCGCTAGCTCCTTAGCTTCGGCGGAAGCCGGGATGGATTGGATATACTTAGCGAACGCCATTTCAAACAGCGCTTTTTCATGTACCCGTTTAAAAAAGGTGTATCCCTCGGAGTCTACATTGCTTTCGTTATTATAAAGCGTACCCCTCCGTACCGTTTCTCCGGGATGCCGCGCACAAGAACCCAAAACTAACAAGGACGCAGCAACTAAAAAGCTATTTTTAATGTTCATCAGTATAATTTGTTTTCAATGCAACAAACTTAGCGAAAATTGCGATATGCATCAACAAATTTTGGCCATTGGCCAACTAGGCCAAGTTCCTTCCGGCGTTAACAACGCCATAGATTGTGCGCGTAATCAGTTTTGAAAACACCTCGTTATCCTTCTCATTCAGACCACCGGCCTGTAGCTTCCGTATGGCATAATGCTGGATAATCAATAATGGCAATACAATCTTTTCCCGCATGGCAATGGATTCGCGCTCTACCGGGTAATTTTCCATCAGTACCGTGCTACCACTCAACTTCAGCACATAGCTGGTGGTTCGCTCGAACTCATCACGCATCCGTTTCCAAAAATCGCCAAAAACTTCGTCGTGTTGAATGTAGGAAGTCAACTCAAAATTCGATTTAGACATCGACATCATGCAGTTATCGATGATGGTTTGAAACATTCGCGAGGTTTCGTAGAGTTCTTTCACTTGGTCCCATTTACCCGCTTTTTCAGCTTCTTCCAATGCCGTACCTACCCCGTAAAAACCAGGTATGTTCTGCTTCAGTTGGCTCCATGATGTCACGAAACTGATAGCTCGCAGGTCTTCCAAACGTAATTCTTTGTCGGAGTTGCGCTTTACCGGCCGACTGCTGATATTGATTTGCGACAGGAACTTAAGCGGGCTCAACCGCTCAAGATATTTGAGGAACAATGGATCGTGGCGCAACGCGAGAAACTGGTCGTGGCTCACTTGGGCCATGTATTCGATCAGTTTTTTCTTCTCTTCAGAGAGTGTATCGCCGCTCCGCTGTTCGATATGTGACGTAAGGCCAGCATGGAGCAATTGCTCAATGTTGTATTGCGCCGTATCCAACGACCCATACTGGCTACTGATGGTTTGTCCCTGAATGGTAAGTTGGATATGGTCATTCGCAATCTCTTTACCCATCGAAGCGTAGAAGCGTTGGGTTTTCCCCCCCCCTCGAGCTGGAGGGCCGCCTCGGCCATCAAAAAACACCAGGTCCACATCGTATTTGCGCGCCATGGCGGTCAATTCGATTTTGGCTTTGTAAATTGACCAGTTGGCCATCAGGTACCCGCCATCCTTCGTGCTGTCTGAAAACCCAAGCATGATGGTTTGTTTATTGCCCCGGCGTTTCAGGTGGGTTGCATATGGCGCGTGTGTATATAAGGTCTCCATCACGGCGGCGGCCCGTTTAAGATCATCCACGGTTTCAAACAATGGTACAAAATCAATGTGCAACGCTTCGCGCTGCCAGCCGCTCCATAAGAAGAGCTCCATCAATTCCAGCATGTCTGATGCTTGTTGGCAGTTGCTGATAATAAACCGCTGGGCAGCCCGTTCACCACTTGAGCGTTGGATATCGTCAATGAGACGGATAACCTGCAACGTGTCGGCCACCAACGGTGGCGCATCGTCGCCCACGGGCAAATCATGCTCTTCGAATTTCATGGCCTTCTGTTTGCCACCTTCATCCAGCTGCTCAAAATCACGTGCTTCGGCCAGTTTATCCGCATATTTTTCGCGGAGGTAAGCGTGAGTTTTCCGCAGGACACTACTATCCTGCCGCAAATCGAGCGTGGCAAAGAAACACCCGAATGTCCGCACTTTACGCAGCAGGTCATCCACCAGCTCTACGAACAACCCATCGTGATAATCAATCAGCACCCGTTTGATTTCCTTGAGATTATGGATAATCAGTGGCTTCACGTTCTCCGGATTCTCGGATGGATTGAAGCTATTTTCGTAGATCAGGTCCTGCAATACGTCCATGTATTTTTCGACACCCTTAAAGGTGATACGCCGCTTGAGTGTGCGGAAGTCGCGGTAATAGCACCTGAACAGCACCGTACGCAATAGTAACGCCACACGCTTGGTGCTTTCCACCGTTACATTGGGGTTGCCGTCGCGGTCGCCGCCGGGCCAGAATCCCAACTCAACCAAACTCTTGTTCTCGTCGACCGGCAAGTCGAACTCGTCGTCAATTTTGGATTGGATAGCGGAAGCCACGCGATAAAACACGTTTTCTAAAAACCAGGCCAAGCTAACCGCCTCGTCTACCGGTGTAGGCTTATCCTTCTTCATAAACGGTGTCTTCCCCAATTGTTGCAGCAGAAGGTGGATATTGTGGATATCGTTCTTCTTCAGTGCCTCAATCAGGTCGGTCATGATGGCTAATACCGGCCCGGGGTAGAATTGTGTGGGGTGCGCCGTCAATACCAACCGCACAGAAAAGTCGTTTAGCTTATCGACCAACTTACTACGGAGCTCTGCGTTGGTTTCGGTTTCCGAAAACACCGAGTCCAGCCACCCGGCCTCATCCGACCGCCCTGTCTTCCGGAATGCGGCATCTTCCACGGCATCAAAAAGTACTACCTGCCGCTCAATGTATTGGATAATCCTAAATAAGAGATCTATCCGATCCGATTCGCGGACGTACTGGGCATATTGCTCGAAAAAGCTCTCTATGATGGTCTCAGGATTTAATTTATCGGCAACACCTCGCTCACAATGTGTTGTAAAGAACGGCAACAGCGTACCCGTATGTTTGACCTGGTAGAAGGGCAACGTCATAAACAGGCTGTTAAATAACTCAAAACGAGTGAGCACTTCGCTTTCGAAGACCGCTTGCTTTTTACTTAAATTCATTCGAAACTAATTATTGATTATACCGTTGTTTGCTTTTCTCATTATGCTGGATTCGCTTTCGCCACGGTGCGTGGCTTGGAAACGGACAAAAAACGAATATAAGGATTGTTGACCAATGCCCGTCACGGTTTTCAGGAACCCCGCATATCAAATACTAACCAAACCTCCAAATATATGAATATTTGTTAAATAATCAGCCCGATTTATTGCAAAAACCCCAATAAAAACAAATGAAAATTAAAAATAAGACAATTAAACGGTTTCGATTTCGTCAATCACTCGGTATACGGAAGCCGCAGATTCATCCTGTTCGGGTTTTTGGACGCCGCTACGGCGCAGTGTCTTTGCTTCTGCCCCTTGGGCACCGCCACCAACTATTTGGGCAGTAGCTTGCCCTAATTGACAGAACATTTCGGCTAGCTGTTCCAGCTCATGAGTCATCTTCCTATTTGCCATGGTTATTCGTTAAATGTAAACCCGTAAATATCGTATCGGACCAACCGAAAGGCTACCCTCGGTTAACCAAGCAAACCTAACGACGCTACCGCTTCATTCAAATACCTATTACTGGGTATTTTGCCTCTCCTCAATGATGTGCTTATCACCATCCTTTTAACCTAAGTTTTTACGTATCTTTGCATTTACCATCCGTCTGTGCATGAGTAAGGCGAAAGATATCCAGAATTTTTTTTATAGCCAGTATTTTTCAGATGGCCTACGCCTCACATTTGGCACCATTGTGCCCGCATTGGTCTTTTCAGCATTCGGCAGTCTCCAAACCGGTATCATCGTATCGCTGGGCGCCATGGCCGTGGGTTTATCCGATAGCCCGGGGCCGGTACACCACCGGCGCAACGGCATGTTTTTCTGCACCCTTTCGGTGCTTATTGCCGCGCTCCTTACCAACTTGGTAAGCGGCATCCCCGTGTTACTTGCCGCTACACTGATGGTGCTCTCCTTCCTGTTTTCTATGTTTGCGGTATATGGCGCGCGCGCCTCATCCGTAGGCACCATGGGTCTGCTTATCATGGTGCTCAGCATCAGCGCCATGGATGACCCCACGCTGACGATCGGCACTTACCTGCTCTACATTTTGGCGGGCTGCGTATGGTATATGCTGTTGAGCCTTTCCTTGCACCAGGTACGGCCATACCGCCAAGCACAACAGGAACTCGCCGAGTCGATCACGAACGTGGCCGACTATATCCGTATCAAAGCTAATTTCTACGCTGTCGACCTCGATATCGAGAAAAATTACCGTGCTTTAATCGACCAGCAAATCACGGTGAGCACCCATCAGGATAATGTACGCGACCAATTGTTCAGGGGAAAGCGAAAGATAAAGGACACCACCGAAATTGGGCGGTTACTGATCCTTATTTTTACGGATATCATTGACCTATTCGAACAGAGTATGGCCACGCATTACGATTATGGCTCGATCCGTGAGCAGTTCGGTGCGACGGGTGTTTTGCAACAGTTTTATGTGACCATCCGGCGGATTGGAAATGAACTCGAGCACCTATCGTACCAGATCAATGCCAATAAGAAGCCCAAAGCATTGTATCATTTCAAAACGGACCTGGAACGGATACGCGCGGCTATTGACCACGTCGAAAAGACCCATCAACTCAATGCACTGCCCTTACGCAAGATACTGATCAACGTTCGCAACTTGGTACAGCGTATGGACTCGCTGTACGGCTACTTCGATTTGAAAGCCAAAAACTCATTGCGCAGCGAAGAAACCGACCTCAGCAAATTCATTGAGCACAACGACATCGACCTAAAAAAACTGCGCGAAAACCTCACGGTTAAATCGACCCTTTTCCGGCATTCGATCCGCATGGCTATCATGATGGGCGTCGGATACCTGGTGTCGCTCACTTTTGACGTAGGCAGCCACAGCTACTGGATACTGCTAACCATCATGGTTATCTTGAAACCTGGATTCAGCCTGACGAAAGAACGCAACTTCCAGCGGTTAATAGGCACCGTCATAGGCGGTGTGGTCGGTGCGGTTCTCCTCCTTGTCGTAAAAGACGAAACATCGCTATTCATACTGCTCATGCTTTTTATGGTAACCACCTTTAGCTTGATGCGTATAAGCTATGTGGTGAGCGTGATGTTCATGACGCCCTATGTCCTTATCCTTTTCAGTTTCTTGGGCATGAATACGCTCTCCATCCTGCAAGAAAGGATCATCGATACGCTGATTGGGTCTGGACTGGCATTTCTTTCCAGCTACGTGATATTACCCAGTTGGGAAAGCGTGCAAGTGCAAGGCACCATGCGCAAACTACTCATCGCCAATTACGAGTACGTCGCGCAAGCGCTGAAAATCATTGCAGGCCAACCACCAAGCGTAACCGAATACAAACTGGCTCGCAAAGCGGTATACGTGAGCACGGCCAACATGGCATCGGCTTTCCAGCGGATGATGACCGAACCGAAGAGCAAACGGAAGGGCGCAAGAGACGTAAATAGGTTTGTGGTATTCAACCACATCCTCTCCTCATACTCGGTCACCCTGCTGAACCACGTGCAAGGAGCATCCGACGCGTCATTAACGGGCGACCAGATCAAGGTCATCCGGAGGACATTATCGTTATTGGCGCAAAGCATCCAGCTTTTTGAGCCTGAAGATGACGATGATGCATTTATCGAAATCGACGTGGAAACACCGTCGGACATCGATGACAACAACATCGATTCCGAAGAATCAAGGTTGATTACCGACCAACTCCAATTCCTGCGACGCATTGCTTCCGATCTCAACAATGTTTGCAACGACCTCATGACGGGGGGCGCACCGTAATGCCAGCTTTTGCTTTTCGTTTGGCTGTCATGTATATTTGTGCCACATGGAAATAACTTCAGCACCTATCGATGTCTTGATTATCGGTGGCGGCCCTATCGGGTTGGCCTGTGGCATCGCAGCCAAAGCAGCTGGATTGACCTATCTCATCGTGGAGCGCGGATGCCTGGTTAATTCGCTGTATCGTTACCCGCAAAATATGACATTCTTCTCCACTTCCGAGCGGCTGGAAATAGGCCATATACCATTCGTATCGACCCATCCGAAGCCGAGGCGTGCCGAGGCACTCGAATATTATCGGCGTATCCAGCAGCAATTCGAGTTGAATATCCACCTGTTTGAGGAGGTAACAATGGTTAAGAAAGGGGCCGATGGGTTTACCGTCCTTACGTCGAAGTCGGCCTATACCGCACAGCATGTCATCGTGGCCACTGGGTTTTACGACATCCCCTGTTTACTGGATATTGCAGGCGAAGACCTGCCCAAAGTAAGCCACTACTATAACGACCCGCATTACTTTGCTGGCCAGAAGGTGGTGGTGGTGGGTGCCAGCAACTCATCGGTCGATGCCGCCTTGGAGACCTACAGAAAAGGAGCAGAAGTGACCTTGGTGGTGCGCGGCGAACAAATCGGGCCGCGGGTAAAATATTGGGTTCGCCCCGATGTCGAAAATCGCATTGCCAATGGCGAGATCCGCGCCCTTTTTAACAGTAAGCTAACCGAAATCCGGCCCACGGAGGTGGATATCCTTACACCCGAAGGCCCGATCACCATCGAGAACGATTTCGTATTGGCATTAACCGGTTACCGGCCCGATTTTGCTTTTCTGGAAAAAATAGGGATCCAGCTGGCTGCCGATACATCACGTGTGCCTTACCACAATCCCGAAACCATGGAAACCAATATACCGGGCTTGTTTTTGGCGGGGGTCGTGTGTGGAGGCATGAATACCCATTTGTGGTTTATCGAAAACTCGCGGGTGCACGCGCAACAGATTATCACTCGAATCCTGCAGGGCCGTCATGAACGGGCAGAAGCCTAAACCGCCTGGGTCTTCAGCCCCTTCAGAAATACGGTAGCCATTTTTTTCTGAAGGGCTAGTATCCGGTCAAACTCATCCTTTGTCGGGAAAAGCACGCCCTTTATATCTTTCAGTATACTGAACCGCATACCTACCAGGGCAAACAACAGTATCTCGGCGGTTTCGTTCACGTCATCGATCTCCAGCTGACCGGTATCGATGCCTTTTTGAAGTATCTTCGCGAGGATGCTCCGCTCCTTATCTTTAGAATCTTCGAGCACACATGCCATCGTATCCGGCACCTGCTGCAAAGCGGAAATCGAATACTCAAGCAAGTTGTAATACCGTGTTACAAATTCAATACGTTTATCCAACGTGAACATCATCGCCTCATAGCAATCGGCAATAGTATCCACAGCGATGTCCATCTCTTCGAATGATTGGTTGATGACGTGTTCCAACACCGCAGCATATAAGGCATTTTTATCAGGAAAATAATAATACAGCAAGGCTTTGGAGAACGACAGGTCCTTGGCAATTTCAGCCATCGTGGTTTTAGCCAAACCAAAGTGTGCGAATCGCCGCTTGGCGGCCTCCAATATCTGTGTGCGTTTTTTGTCTGCATTCATCATGATGCATTCAATTTAATTGTGCTGTCAGGTCAATCTGTTATCTTTGGGCGCTCGCCATAGTTAGCGGAACACTATGTTAAAGGTAGTGAATATTTTGAATAGTTGAGCATATCAGTCAAATTTTATGGCGTCGAGATATAAATAACATCGGCACACACGGCAATCATTATTTATACCACACTCGGCGGCCCTTGAAAAAAACAAAGTAGATGAAATTATCGTTCAAAGAACACTTCCCGTTAAAGACATACAATACATTTGGCGTGGAAGCATTTGCAAAAGAATACGTAGAAGTCCATTCGGAAGAGGCGTTAGCTCAGCTATTCACGGAATACCGGGCCATGACCCAACAACCGATGCTGGTTTTGGGCGGAGGTAGCAATATCCTGTTCACCACTGACTTCGATGGTTTAGTCATCCGTATCGCCATCCCCGGCATACGCCACAGCCTATCACAAAATACCGTTACGGTCACCGCCGGTGCCGGCGTCGTTTGGAACGAGCTGGTATGGTATTGCGTAGACCGCGAGTTTGCGGGCATTGAGAACCTCGCCCTTATTCCGGGCACGGTGGGTGCCGCCCCCATACAGAATATCGGCGCCTATGGTGTTGAACAGAAAGATGTGTTTGTTAATTGCCGCGTTTTCGATACACATCGTGGGGAATTTTCTACATTCGATAAAGAAGCTTGTCGGTTCTCCTATCGGGAGAGTTATTTCAAACGGGAAGCGAAGGGTAGATATATCATTACCGAAGTCACTTTCCAGCTTTCCCTCACCCCTTCCATCAATACATCCTACGGTACAATCAGCGCCGAATTGGCAAAACGGGGTATTGCCAAACCAACGATAAAAGATATAGCCACGGTGGTTTCAGCAATCCGCACCGAGAAGCTTCCCGACCCCTCAACCATTGGCAATTCGGGCAGCTTTTTTAAGAACCCCATTGTGCCCGTATCATATCTGGAGCAGTTACAGTCCACTTTTCCAGACAAGGACTTCGTATTTTACCCGGTGGGGACCGACCATGTTAAACTTGCCGCGGGGTGGCTGATCGAGCAATGCGGCTGGAAGGGCAAGCGTATAGGCGACGCCGGCACCTGGAAAAACCAAGCGTTGGTATTAGTAAACCACAAAGACGCTTCGGGGTCAGCCATTTACGACTTATCCCAACGCATTATCAATGATGTAAAAGCCCAATTCGGCATCACATTGGAACGGGAAGTGAATATTTTATGAAATAATTAAAATTTTATTGTAAATTGGCACTATGGTGCTCGGCTCCGCTGCCAACTAGCACGATACTTGTAGTAACTAACGCGACACTAAGTAGACCGAAGTAAAACGTCAGGTTTTCCCAATAAGCATTGCGACCGCTTATTTGGTATCATAAAATGTTTAACACGGAGATTCAGGCATCAGCCTGGAACCCCTTAAACCGTAAAAAGATGACGAGATTTGAGTTTAACACATTAGTGGTGCAACACACGGAATCATTGAGAGGGTATGCACTGCATTTTACCCGCGACAACGAGGACGCCAATGATTTGGTGCAAGACACTATGCTAAAAGCGGTAACCTATCACGGTAAATTCAAAGAAGGAACAAATCTAAAGGGATGGTTATACACCATCATGAAAAACACCTTCATCAATCATTACCGGCGTTTTGTAAAGACAAACGCATTGGTTTCCCAGTCGAATGAAATTTCCAATGCACATTTGGCGCACAGCGCGGCCACCAATGCGGGCGAAAGGAAATTCGTCATGGAAGATATCAAGGGAGCAATGGCGGAGCTATCCGAAGACTACTATGTGCCGTTCAGCATGTATTTTGAAGGGTACAAATACCATGAGATATCCGACCACTTACAAATACCGATCGGTACGGTAAAAACACGCATCCATGTGGCACGGCGGACGATGAAGAAAGCATTGAATGCCTATAAATATGAGCGAATCTAGTCCGCAAAGAACACTCCCTGCGTATACAACATCCCAATTGGCCTTACGGAATGGCCAGGATAAAACGGAAATCTGGATAGCCTATCGTGGTTATATCTATGATGTGTCTAAAAGTAGACTTTGGTTCCGCGGCATGCATTACGAGCATTGGGCCGGACAGGACCTCACTGACGAATTGGTGGATGCCCCCCACACCGAAGAAGTATTTTCGAGATTTGAAGTTGTCGGCGTGCTGCTACAGCCCTTCCCTAAAGCTCAAACTTACTGAGTTCGGTAAACCGTGCAATCCGTTGATTTATGAGGCTGTGGTCGAGTTCTTGGAGGCGCTCCGTACCGAATTTCTCGACACAGAACGAAGCCAGGGCTGAACCGAAAATAACGGCGTTCTTCATGTTATTGAAATTCACCGTACCTACCTTGGCCAAATAACCTACGAACCCCCCGGCAAATGCATCGCCCGCTCCTGTTGGATCGTAAACCTCGGCGAGTGGCAAGGCCGGCGCGGCAAAAACCCGGCCTTCACCGAATAGGAGCGCACCATGTTCACCTTTTTTTATAATCAGGTACTTCGGTCCCATTTTCAGGATGCCCTCGGCAGCTTTCACCAGCGAATATTCACCCGAAAGTTGTCGGGCCTCCGCATCGTTAATCGTCAACACATCCACGCGTTTCAGCACACGGAGCAAATCGTCCAAGGCAATATCCATCCAGAAGTTCATGGTATCTAGCACCACTAGTTTCGGCTTTTGCTTCAATCGGTCGAGCGTGGTTAGCTGTACCTGCGGGGTCAGGTTGCCCAATAATAGATACTCGCAATCCTGGTAACTATCGGGCACAATCGGGTCAAAATCGGCCAACACATTGAGTTCGGTGACCAGTGTGTCGCGGCTGTTCATGTCGTTATGGTACTTACCCGACCAGAAAAACGATTTCTCACCCTCCTTTACCTGCACCCCCTCCAGGTTGATTCCCTTTGACCGGAGGATGCCCAAGTTATCATCGCCAAAATCGGCACCTACCACACTGACCAGCTTCACCCGGTCGTAAAGGTAAGAGGCCGCCAGCCCAGCAAACGTTGCCGCCCCGCCGACAATCTTGTCCGTTTTTCCGAAAGGTGTTTCTATCGCGTCGTAAGCGATGGTTCCGATAATGACTAAACTCATGGTAATCTATTCAATTCGGCCGCAAAGGTATAGGTTTGCATTGGCAAATAAAACAGCTTAATTAACAAATAAATTGCAGTGGTGCTACAACATATCCGGAAAGACAGCCATCTGGTTTTTATAAAAATCGATTTTCCGGTAAACCTTGTTGAAAAACATTTTCTTATCCTTGGTACCCGCCGTGTTGAGCAATTTGGAGTTTTTCAGTTGGTGCTGGAAGAAATCATACACCGTGCTGCAGGTGCCCTCATCGCTGGTAATATAATACCCCAACATGGTGTAGGGCACAAAAAGCGATTTTTTATACGGATCCGAAATAAGTACGTTGTTGTTCAGGATAAGCATATCGTGGTAATATAACCGGTATTGGTCATTCTTGTCCGTACATTGCTGTTCAAGCCGGAACACCAGTTCTTTCACACTATCGCAGAGCGCGCTTCCATGCTCGGCCGATAGCAGGCCCGATTGAAAGAAATAGACAACTTGTTGCAGTGTACTATTGATGGTGGTGTCGTTCCATATCTCATGGGTTTGAATGGATGCATAAAGCTGGTTTAGTTTCTGGCCTTGGTCCACCACCGGTGCTTTTGCATGGAATGCATCGAAAGACATGCCTAGGTTTTCAAAATTGAGCAGGTACAACCACACATAGAGCTTGAATTTAGACAACAAATCGGCATTGATAGTATAGAATAAGGGAATGTCTTTGGCAGAGTAAAACAAGGCCGTGTCCCCATTAGGCTCGTGCACGGTAAGGTATTTATACGAGCTTTCCAAGTATCGTTTGAGGTCGTCAAAGTTCTGGACATCTTTTGTTTTCCTGACCAAGACGCTGTCGCTCCCCTGAAAGAGTTTATCCATGGAAAGTCCGTAATGATTGGCCAATTGCACGGCTTCTTCAATGGAGAACTTGCTTTTCATGGAAATACGCCGGTGCGCCGCATCATAGCTGATATCCAATGCCCCGGCAATCTCGTCTATTAGCGATTTATTTGTGCCAATGCGTCTCCGTATCGTATCGATCAAGGTTTCTTGGTGCATAATTTTGCGATAATCACAAATATAAGAATTAAATTAATTGTTTTCGACAAACGTATACGCGAATATCACGATACATTTGTCTCGAAACAATGAGACATTATAAACACGGACGATTATGGCATCATCGATAGAAAAAGCAAGTACGGCCTTGCACCTCATCAATACGATACAGCAGATGGATCACATTATCGGAAACATCAGGGACCGGAAGGCGCCGGTACTGGATGAAGCCGACAAACTTCCTTTTGAACCGGAAGTAAGCGCCGAAGGCATACAACAGCGAAAAGCACTTCTGGAAAGCAAAACGACCAAAAGCCTTCCCTACCTCATCGACGGAAAACCATCCGGCGACTTGGCCGCGCTGAACGGTAACGTCGAGAACTACATCGGTATGACCCGGGTGCCTACGGGGGTGATCGGTCCACTACGTATTGTCGGATCGTCGGCGCAAGGCGACTTTTATGTGCCGCTTGCCACCACGGAAGGAGCGTTAGTGGCCTCGTACCACCGTGGCGCCCGGGCCTGCATGATGGCGGGCGGGGCTACCTCGATCTGCCTGATGGAAGGCGTACAGCGCAGTCCGGTATTCAAATTTGGAAACATCGCCGACTTGGGCCTCTTTGTCGCTTGGCTGTTGCCACAGGTCAATCAGCTAAAAGAGATCGTGGCGCAAACCAGTCGCTTTGCCAAATTGATGGATATCAAAATCCAAATCGAGGGCAACCACCTCATCGTTACCTTAGAGTACCATACCGGCGACGCTGCGGGGCAGAACATGGTTACCATTTGCACGGAAGCGGTATGCCAGTACATCGTCGCACATTGCCCCACCAAGCCCATGCTTTGGTTCATTGAGGGGAATTACTCGGGCGACAAAAAAGCTACGGCATTGTCGTTCACCAATGTGCGGGGCAAGAAAGTCACCGCCGAGATCGTGTTATCGAAAGAAATCGTAAACAGTGTCCTCAAAACAACCCCCGAACTGATGGCCGAATATTGGCGGTCCTCCACCGTGGGAATTATACAGAGCGGCGCGATCGGCGCGCACGGGCATTACGCCAATGGGCTGGCTGCCCTGTTCCTGGCTACGGGGCAAGATGTCGCTTGTGTAGCGGAAGCCGCCACCGGCATCACGCGGATGGAAATGGATCAGCATGGGGCGCTGTATGCCAGTGTTACGCTGCCCAACCTGATCGTTGGTACCGTAGGCGGCGGCACACATCTACCCACACAACGCGAATGCCTGGAGATGATGGGTTGTTACGGGACCGGGAACGCCCGCAAATTTGCCGAAATCTGCGGTGGACTGGTGCTGGCCGGGGAATTGTCTATCGCTGCGGCGCTGTCGGCCGGGCATTTCACGCAGGCACATCAAAAGTTTGGACGGAAAAAAAACTGAAAATGACCACGATAAAGGAAAATAGCTGGAACGTACCGAATGCGCTGTCGGCTTACCGCATACTGGCTTTACCATTCATCATCCATTCCATCGCCCTTGGTAACAAACAACTGTTTATCACGCTGCTGTCGATCAATCTGATCACGGATATACTGGATGGTTTAATTGCCCGTCTGTTCCGCTTGCAGACGGAATTGGGTGCCAAACTGGATTCGCTGGCAGATATCGGAACGTATATCATGGCATTCGCGGGCCTGATTACGCTGGAACAGGAGTTCGTTGCGGAATACCGGTACGGGTTTGTGTGTCTGATTACGTTATGGATGCTTCCACAATTCCTGGCGTTATTGCGGTTTGGCCGCTTTCCAAGCTTCCATCTTTGGTCAAATAAGGCTACGGGATATATCCAGGGTATATTTATCTTCACTTTCTTTCTCTTCGGTTTCTGGAAACCGTATTTCTGCTTCATGCTGGTTTTCAGCTGCCTAGCCTATCTGGAAGAACTCGCGCTCGTATTGACACTCCCGAAGCTCCGTTCCAATCTCAAAAGCATATTTTTTGTTTTCCGCCTAAAAAAGTGAAGTAAGGATGTTCTGGACATTGTTTTATCTGCTTATGGTATTCTTCGTTATCGGGGGCATAGCCCTTTCGATCCTTAATAAGCGGAGCGATACCATGCAGCGAAAAAGGCATTGGATAAAATACATATTTTATCTTGTGGTGGTCAGCATTACGATTGGATGTATCCAGCTGGGCCTCATGCCATACATGGCCGTTGTACTAATCGCCATCGGTGCGTATGAAATGCTGATGGGCTGGTATACGTCAAATAGACGCGCACCATTCCTTCTATTATCCGGATCGCTCTATATGGTCATCGCTTGGGGCTTCTATCGATTTTCACATGATGTAGCGCCTGAGCGGTTATTATTCGTCTACTCGATTGTGGTCACATTTGACGGGTTTGCCCAAATCACCGGCCAGCTTTTCGGCAAGAAGAAAGTCTTGCCAAAAACCAGTCCGAACAAGACCATCGGAGGCCTGGTCGGCGGGTATGTCATGGGAATCGCCACGGGGCTGCTTATGCTCCGATGGATGGACACGACATTGCAAACACCTGGATACACACCCTTGTTCCTATGTACCGCAGCGTTTACCGGCGATGCCCTGGCTTCCTGGTACAAGCGGAGGTGTAGCATAAAAGACTACGGCAACCTCATTCCTGAACATGGGGGCGTTCTGGACCGTTATGATAGTTTTATCGCTAGCGGAGCAGTTTTTTGGTTAATTTATTTATAACGTATTCATACTTGTAAAACAGTGACACGCAGACCACCAAACGAATATAGCGATGCGGCGGAGAACAATGCTCCTTTCATCCAGCGTTTTTGGATATACCAACGTGAACGTTTCCCGTTAGCGGCCCACGCCGTCATGATTGCCGCTTTCAGCTTTTCGGCGGTATCCTATTCACGGATTTCAAGAGGGGTCGCAGGTTTTATCGCCTGGCCGGATTTCCTAGTGGGAGCCTTCACCACCTTCACCCTGTTCCTGCTGGTCAGGATTTTCGACGAATTCAAGGATGCCAAAGACGACGCAATGCATCGGAAGGAATTGCCCGTCCCACGGGGCTTGATTTCATTGGATGAATTGAAATCCGTAGGCGTCGTGGTGTTCGTTGCACAAGTAGCGATAAATCTTCTCTTCTTTCCAAAAATGCTCCTCACTTACGGTGTCGTTATCATTTACCTATGCTTGATGGGCAAGGAATTTTTCGTGGCAGATTGGTTGAAGAAGCGGCCCTTTTGGTATGTAACCTCCCACATGGTCATCATACCGCTCATCGACATCTACGCCAGTGGGTTGGATTGGTTATTGGCTGGCGTTGATGCACCGGACGGTATGCTATTCTTTTTTGCGGTGTCTTTCATGAACGGCATTGTCCTCGAAATCGGCCGTAAAATCAGGAACCCTTCGGATGAAAAGATTGGCGTGGATACCTATTCGCATATGTTGGGCCCAAAAAGAGCGACCAAATTATGGATGGCGGTGTTGGCTGTCACTTGGGTGCTCAGTGTGGCCGCATCGTATTACGCCGGTTATGGCACGCTCGCTTTTGCCATACTGACGGTGATTTTTATGACAAGTTGCATCCCGGCCATCCTATTCCTAACGGGCATGAATAGCAAACGGGCCAAGGCGATGGAACTAACCGCTGCCGGGTGGACGGTAGCGATGTACCTCAGCTTGGGCGGCATACCGATGTTGGAACAGCTGTTCAGCCGATAATCACCATTTTTTAAGGAAACGACGATGCTTTTTATTAAAGACCACCAATATCAACACCGTACCCATCCCGCCATCGGCGGCAAGGCCACGAGCCTGTTTGCGTTGGGTCAGTTAGGAGTGAACGTACCCCGGTGGGTAGTATTGCCCGCCGACGTGCTATCCGATGCATTACGGGCTGCCCCCTACCCCAACCATACACCCGACGTGCTACGCGTTATAGACAAGTACGTCTTTCCTGAGGGCACGCAAGCCGAACTGGACCGACTATTTGCCGGCACGGCGTATTTGGCCGTCCGTTCGTCAGCGCTGGACGAAGATGGCCGGTTACACTCCTTTGCCGGACAGTTTGAAAGTTACCTGTACGTCAAACCCGCGGATGTGTTGAACAAAATAAAAGACGTTTGGCGCTCCGCGTTTTCATCACGGATACACGCCTATCGCCAAGCGAACCAACTCGGCCCCCACCCGGGAATTGGCGTTATCGTGCAGGAAATGGTCGATGCCGACGCCGCAGGGGTGGCCTTCGGCATGAATCCGGTGAGTGGCAACCGGAAGGAAAAATTGATATCCGGCGTGTACGGTGTTGGCGAAGGGCTCGTGTCGGGCGAACTAGATGCCGACAACTACACCATCAACCAAGGGGTCATCAACCACCAGACCATACAGAAAAAACAAAAAATGACATTGGACCCCTACGGAAAGGGTGGAACAACGACCATCGGGGTGCCTAGCGGATGGCAAAACCGGCCCGCGATCCCCGATAACATCCTCAGCCAATTGGACAGGCTACTGGACAGGCTGCGAAAAGCATCCGGTTTATACCAAGACGTGGAGTTTGCCACCAAAGACGGTATCCTCTACATCCTACAGGCCCGCCCCATCACTGGCCTTACCAAACTCCCCGACCCCACCAGCGAATACGTGGTATGGGATAACAGCAACATCGTCGAATCTTATCCGGGCGTAACGACGCCCCTTACCTTCTCCTTTATCAGCCAGTCGTACGAGGCGGCCTATAAACTATTCGTTTCGATACTGGGCGTCGATGAAGCGACCATCCGCCGCCACCAAGGTATCTTTGCCAACATGCTGGGATATATCGACGGTCGGGTGTATTACAACTTGCGCTCGTGGTACCATTTACTAGCGATGCTGCCCGGCTATAGCCTCAATGCCCGTTTCATGGAACAGATGATGGGTGTGAAGGAACGTTTCGACGTACCCGAAAGTTACCGCCTCTCCAAGGGCAAGGCCTGGAAACGCATCGTGAAAATGGCCATCAGCATGTATGGCCACTTCCGTACCCTCCCACGGCAACGTTCCACGTTCAAGCAACTCTTGGACCGGACCATCGACCAATACAAAGCTATGGATTTCCAAAACAAGGATGCTAACGAGTTGAAGGCATTGTACCTCCACTTCGAACAGACGCTTCTCCATGAATGGAAAGCCCCGCTATTAAATGATTTCTTTGCCATGATTGGGTTCGGGCTACTCAAAAAGCGCTGTGAACAATACGCCGGGGGCAACTACCCCAACATCCACAACGACCTCCTCTGCGGTAGTGCAGACATCATCTCCACCCAACCGATACACCGCAGTTTGGAGATCGCAACCTATATCACCCATATACCGTATCTCAAGGTGGCCTTCCAACAAGACAGCGCGGAGGATATCTGGCAATTTTTACAGTACGACGCAAAGCCCGAGAGCCAGCACGCCAAGCAGCTGATAATGCAATACATCGCCGACTTCGGCGAGCGGTGTGTCGGAGAGCTCAAGCTGGAAACGATATCCTATTCCCAAGACCCGTCGCGATTTGTGCAGGTACTGAAATCGTATGTGGAATCGGGGATAACGAGTGTGCGGACGACCGGGCAAATCGAAGAAAAACTACGCACAGACGCCGAGGTGGTGATGAAGAGATCCTTGCGCGGAAAACCGTTGAAAAGATGGCTTTTCCATCAAACGCTCAAACACGCGCGCGACTTGGTTAGCGCGCGTGAAAACTTGCGCTATGAGCGCACGAGGGGTTTTGGCATGGTGCGCGAACTCTTCACCGCCATCGGCAAGCGTTTCCATGAGGAAGATGTCCTAGCGTCGGGCCGCGATATCTTTTTTCTGACCAAGGAAGAGGTCTTCGCCTATATTGAAGGCCGTAGCGCAACGACCAACTTGAAAGCACTCGTGGCCGTGCGGAAGGAGGAACACGAACATTTCAAACGGCTGCCGATGCCGGCCGAGCGAATCGGCACGTATGGCGTGGTATATCAAAGCAACGATTTCTATAGCAAGCAAACTGTACCGCTAACGGAAGGTGATCTGAAAGGTATCGGCTGCTGCCCGGGGCGGGTTAAAGCAAAAGCCCGCGTGGTGCACCATCCCGATGAGGTGGATTCCCTGGATGGCGACATCCTCGTGACCACCAGCACCGACCCGGGATGGGTAACGCTGTTCCCCAGCGCCGGGGCCATCGTGGTGGAGCGTGGTAGCCTGCTTAGCCATTCGGCCATCGTTTGCCGCGAAATGGGCATTCCCTGCATTGTTGGTGTCAACGGATTATTGGCCCGTGTCTGTACAGGCGACTGGCTGGACATGGACGGCAGCACAGGCGATATCAAGCTCGTGGATGCTATACATGGGGGAGGGCACCATGGCTAACCTGGAACAAAAAGTCGACTTCAGCATCATCCGCTATGCTAACTGCTGGGAAGACCCCAACGTACTGCTACGTGGTCTGGCACCAAAAGAAGGGGCTAAAATCCTTTCAATTGCATCAGCCGGAGATAATAGCTTTTCGCTCCTGACGGCCGACCCAGCGTTGGTTGTTGCGGTAGACATCAACCAAACCCAGCTGTACCTCGTCGAACTGAAAAAGACGGCTATCGAATACTTGGATTATGAAGACGCATTGGTGTTTCTAGGCTTTCGCAGCGGCACGGACCGACGGGTATTGTTTAACCAGATCAAAGCCGCGCTCGAAACGGACGTACGCCAATATTGGGAGCGGCATACCGATGCCATTGCCCGGGGAATCGTGCACGAGGGCAAATTCGAACGATATTTTCGCCACTTTGCCCATCGGGTACTCCCACTTATCCATTCGCGGCAACAGGTCGAGCGCCTGTTTGTGCCGAAGGAGGAAAAGGAACAAATCCGATTTTACAGCCAACATTGGAACACCTGGCGTTGGCGGTTATTCTTCCGTATCTTTTTCAGCCGGTGGGTCATGGGCCGACTGGGGCGCGACCCGCAATTTTTGAAAGAGGTGGGCGTCAACGTATCGTCGCACATCTTCCAAAAAGCTGAACAACACCTCAAGAAAACAACAGCGCAACAAAACCCCATATTGCGGTACAACCTCACGGGAAATTACGGCCCCTTGCTACCCCATTACCTGCAGCCCGCACCGTTCAAGCAGGTGAAGGCCAACCTGGAGCGATTGGTAGTCCGGCAAGGGTTCGCCGAGCGGATAGCCACCGCTTATGGCCCGTTCGATGCGATGAACCTCTCCAATATCTTTGAATACATGGACACGCATATTTTCGAAGCAACAGCTCGGAAGCTGATCAAGCTGCTGGCCGAGGGCGGCAAGATGGGCTATTGGAACCTGATGGTGCCTCGCCGCATCTCAACCGTCTTTCAGGAAGTGCGCTACTTGGGTAATTTATCCAACACGCTGACCAATGAAGACCTTGGATTCTTTTATAACCAATTTATCGTCGAACAAAAGTAATGGAAACGAACTTGACCCATACCCTCTACCTTGCCGGATGTTATTTGGCACTCTTCTCGCTCGGCGAACTGCTCTACCACTTTTTTAAGGTCAAAGCGGAAATCACCCGAAAATTCGTGCATGCCGGCACGGGGATACTTGCGCTGCTTTTCCCGCTGTTGCTAGACAACCATTGGTGGGTATTGCTCTTATGCGCGTCCTTTGCGGTAATCCTCCTATGCTCGCTTCGGTTCGACATGCTCAAATCCATCAATGCCATCGACCGCAAGTCTGTCGGTAGCTTGGCCTATCCGGTGGCGGTATACGGCTGCTACCTGTCATACAGTTACCAAGGCCATCAAGCTATTTATTATTATCTTCCCATCATGGTATTGGCCATCAGTGATCCACTGGCGGCATTGAGCGGCAAGACGTGGCCCTGGAAACCCTACCGGATAGCCGGGGCGACCAAGACGGTGATGGGTTCACTGGTGTTCTTTATCAGTGCTTTTTTTATCGTATGGGTCGGCTGGCGATACGGCAATGTATCCCATCCAGCTGCCGGCAATGTATGGGCGTTTGCGTTTATTGCCTTGTGGGCCACCGTGGCAGAAGCGGTCAGTGGCGACGGGTACGACAATGTGTCCATTCCATTTACCGTGATAATCAGCCTATTTTTAACCGCTTCATGGATGACCATATGACCACCGAAATTTACCCTATCGAAGCGTACGGCACGTTTTTGCAACAACATGTCCTCGCGGGAAACGAACGTATTCCGGCCGACCACTATCATGCCGGCATCGTGGTAAAGCGGGGAGGTGTTTGCCTTGCTGCCGCCGTGCTGTATATCAACCCCCATATGCAATACAAGGATAAGCGTGTCGGCGTGGTGGGCGCGTATGGCGCCGTTGGAGACAGTGAACCGGTGGTCTACCTCTTCCGGGCAATTGAGCAGCGGGCACACGAAGCTGGGTTGGATTTCCTTATCGGTCCGATGAATGGCTCTACCTGGGAAGCGTACCGCTTCCACGACGATCCGGCAAAGCCCCTATTCTTCCTGGAAATGATGCATCGATCGTATTATCCCGACCAGTGGAGATCGATAGATTTCAAGCCGATCGCCCATTACTATTCAACCGTGGCTCCCCTTGTACCACGGGGAGATGGAGAAATCGAACGGGTAAGGAACCGGCTGCTCCAAGATGGCATAACCTTCCGCGCCATCGATATGAATCACTATGAGGCCGACCTGAGAAAACTATACCCTTTCCTGCAAGCGTCCTTTAAACGGAACTTGCTGTACACTCCCATCAGTGAATCGTCGTTCGTGGCAAAATACCTACCGTTGAAGGTTGCGCTGAAACCCGAGTTTGTACAAATCGCGGAGCACAAGGGCGAGGTGGTAGGTGTTTCCTTGGGTGTGGTTAACCTGTTGGACCCAACCCATCGATCCCTGATCATAAAAACCCTTGCACGCAACCCCCAACGGTTGTACCGGGGCTTAGGGCGCGTGCTACTCGACGCATTTTACCACAAGGGACTGGCCCAGGGCTACCAGCAACTCATATGTGCCTTCATGATTGAAGGTGGGGATGCCCTACCCCTGTCGGATCGCTACCATGCGCGCACACTAAAGACATACGCCCTCTATGGAAAATCCATTTAACATCGTGAGTCTGTTTCTGGATGCTGCCGCAAAGTATCCGGAAAAAACGGCCATCGCGGACCGGGATGGAGCGACCATCACTTTTTCGGAATTGGCGAAGGACGTACAGCAGACAGCGGCATATTTCGACCGGAAAGGGGTACGGAAGGGTGACCGGGTATTGCTGTTCGTATCCATGGGCATAGACCTTTACCGTAATGTGCTGGCACTTTTCTATGTCGGCGCAACCCTTGTGTTTGTTGACCAATGGAGCAAGCTGGATCGGTTGGATAGCTGTTGCCGCCTTGCGGATTGCAAAGCTTTCGTTGGGAATTGGAAAGCTCATCTATTGCGCTTTTTTTCGAAGGGTATCGGGCGTATACCCATCAAATTAGGGCTATCGCTTACGGCAGGTAACATCGGCCCCATGTGCCAGACGTCCCGTATGGATGCCGCATTGGTTACTTTCACTACCGGCAGCACAGGCGTTCCGAAAGCGGCATTGCGGACACACGGCTTTCTCTACGAACAGTTTAAGGCCTTGGAAGCAGAAATCGATGCAAAACCTTCCGATGTAGACATGTCTATCCTGCCCATTATTTTACTGATCAACCTTGCCGTGGGTTCCACATCGGTCATTGCCGACTTTAACCCGGCGAAACCCACGCGGATGCAGCCGTGGAAAATCGTGAACCAGCTTAATACCCACCGGGTAACGCGGCTGGTAGCCTCGCCCTATTTCGTGAAACGCCTTGCGGCGCATGTCGATGAACGCAAAAGTTCCTTGCCCATACTACGCAGCCTATTCACCGGTGGTGCGCCGGTATTCCTGAAAGAAGCCAAACTGTACCGCCGGATATTTCACGACAAGCAAGTGCGGATATTGTACGGTTCTACGGAAGCCGAACCAATTAGCTCCATCGCTGTGGATGATTTCGCCGCCGAACCTTATGGCTTCGATCAGCAACGTGGTTTACCGGTGGGTCGCGTATTCCATAAGGCCCAGGTAAAAATTATCCCCATTACAGACGGGCCGCTATTTGACTTGTCGCCAGAGGCATTTGAACATATGCAACTGCCCGATAGGACTTGGGGCGAAATCATCGTTTCCGGCCCGCACGTGCTCACCCGATATTACCAAAATGAAGAGGCCCTTCGCGCCAACAAAATCCGGGTGAACGGCATATACTGGCATCGCACGGGTGATAGCGGCTATTTGCAAGACGGCCATCTCTTCCTAACCGGAAGATGCCGCACGCTGATACCACAGAGAGACGGTTGGCTGTCGACCTTCGTGTTTGAGAATTATGTGCAGTCCCTGCCGGGGGTGGAGATGGGAACACTTCTTTACGACGGCAAAAATATAACTGCGTTTATCGAATCGACTGTAGGCGGCGCGGCAGCCAAGGAAAGTATCTTGGCCTCAATCCGGCAGCTACCGATAACGATTACCAAGGTGAAATTCCAGGCGCTGCCCAGGGATCCGCGCCATCATTCCAAGATTGAGTATGCCAAGTTAACCATTGATTGATACAGCCCTTAGAAAAAAACGGGGCATTTGACAACAGACGACCATAGTACCCGGATAGATTCCGAACCCTTTTAAAGACGCCAATTACGGTGCATTTTATTAAACTGATTTAACGAATACAACTTATTTCGACCGTATCTTAGCGTACATCAAAAAACGACATAGAAAAAGGAATCATTTATTTATCAATCAATATGGAAACAACAGAGATCGTATTAGACGGCAAACACAGAGGAGAAGTTGAACTCTTTTCCGACGGGAAAAAAGCAGGAAAAATGGACATATCGGTTTCGGGGGATAAGTTAACCGTTTACCATACGGAAGTGGACACGATATATGAGGGGCGCGGCTTCGCAAAGTTACTTCTGAATGGGCTTGTATCCTATGCCCGGGAAAAAGGACTGATGATTGTTCCCCTTTGCCCATATGTGCATGCGCAATTCAAGCGCCATCCCCAGGAATACATGGATGTATGGTTTAAAAAATAAGAAGCAAATATTAACTACTCGTAACGAGAAATAAAGACTTAAAACACTGAGAATGGGCTTAGAAACAACAAAGCCCTGCATTTCTGCAAGGCTTTGTTTTTGCTCCTGAAGCTGGGCTCGAACCAGCGACCCTCTGATTAACAGTCAGATGCTCTAACCAGCTGAGCTATTCAGGAGTGTTTTAGCTGGTATACCCCGTTTTCGGGACTGCAATATTCGGAACTTTCCCTCGAATATACAAAAAATTTTTCAAAAACAATGCAATCACCTAGCTTTCAATCATTACCCGGTTGCACCACGGGTCATACTGCCTTATTCAAACACATAATCATACGGATATACCAGTATGTCCCAGCTTTGCCCTCCGTTATTGGTCATGAATATGCGATCCGCACCGTAAACGATACCGCTACGCGCACTGTGGAAATCCAGGGCGGTACCGGAAACCCCCACCCCGTGCACAAACGCATCCTGCGTCGTCCATGTTCGTCCCGCATCGGTGCTTTTGGCCAACCCATTTTCCAGCAACGCATAGACCACATCGGGCGATGCCGCTTGGCATGCGATAATTCCACCGCCAACCGCTACTCGCTCAAATGACCTACCGCCGTCCGTCGAATGGAAAGCGGCATCTTCTTCTCCGTCATAGACCAACAGGTTATCCACCGTAAGGGGTGCCACGGCCGGTTGGCCGATCCTATCCAAGGCCGCTCCGTCAACCCAAGACCGGCCGCCGTTTTCCGTCCGCAATACATGCACACGATTGGCACCGTCACCCCCTTCGCTATAAAGCACCCAGCCGTGTTCCGAACCGGCGAGGCCAAAGGCCAGCGCCGTTGCCCCTATTTTCTCCATCATCAATGTGCTCCGCTGCTGCTCCAAGTCCACTTGGTACAGTAATGCCCTCCTGTCTCCTCCTCCATCTTGCTGGCCCAGCACCCAAACCGAGCCGTCTGCCGCGACGGATAACTGCACGGCGGCAACCTCGCCAAAGGCAACAGAACCTTCGTCCACGATGGCTTCGCCATACCCTGTCCACGTTTTGCCATTATCTGTTGAATACCGCAGAGCGAACGAACCCCCTGCATTTTGCAAATGCGCGATAATGCCATCACCGAAAGCGACCCATCCATCCGTCGCCTGCCATGGTTGCGGTTCAAAGTTGAGCGATTGGAACCTGTCCGTGGTCACGAATGTTCCTGTCTCAGTAATACCGCCGATCCGCTGCCGCCCATCGAAGTCAACGTAGATCATGCCGTTCCCACCCAGCAGCACACCCACCTCCGGGTTCACGATCGGTTCCATGGGATACCGATCGAGCAACGTATCCTTTCCGTTGCAGCACCAAAGCAGCGCAACAGCGGCCAACATCTGTATTTTCTTACCCATGCCCTTCATAAACTCAACATCGCCCCCACGGTCATGTTAAACGAATTGAAATTAAAGCGGTGGGTCCGGGGTGTGATATAGCCCGACGCCAGGTCATCTTCGATAATTTCCTTCTGGATCTTCAGTCGAGGGCGGAAAAACTCGTAACCCAGTTTCACATACCATTCACGCACCTGTATCCGCAACCCCATTTCCTGCGAAAACCCGGTCCCCCGCAGGTAGCTGTCCGAATAGGTGACATCGGTATCATCACCGTCTCCCTCCTGCTCCGCATCGAAATTACCCACCCAATTGAAATCGGCCGCCACATAAGGGAAGAAAGTTGCCTGCCCAAAGTAAAAAGCATCATAACTCACCTGCCCGCCCAATTCCACGATGAGCAGTTGTTCCGTTACCCAATCGTCTATTTCATTCGAAAAAAACGTTACTCCCGCATGGGGTCGCATCCGGAACCGCCACTGGTCACCAAAGGCAAAAACGGGGCCCAACTTCAGGTTTGCACCCACTGGGAAAATGGAATGCATGGTCGAAGCCGTAAATCGGTCGACACCCACCTCGGCGTCCAAGAGAACCGGAAACTTTTCCGGTCTTTCCTGCGCGGGGAGGTTCGATACCGAAAGCACCAACATCATCCAACCCGCTATGATTTGCGTCCATTTCATAACAGCACCCCCGCGAGGACCACCGTGGCCACCGTGAAATAAATGATCAATCCCGTCACATCCACCAAGGTAGACACGAACGGCGCGGAAGAGGAGGCCGGATCGGCGCCAAGCCTACGCAAAAGGAACGGCAGCATGGAGCCCACCAGCGAGCCCCAAAGGACCACCCCCAATAGCGATAGGCTTACTACCACAGCTACCAACACCCAATGGTCGCCATAGGCATGCGCAAACGCCTGCCACGTACACACCCGGAGAAAGCCAAGCCCGCCGAGTATCAGCCCCAGCAGCAAGCCGGAAAGGATTTCACGCCGCATCACCCGCCACCAATCGGCGAGCGTTACCTCGCCCAGTGCCATCGCCTGGATGATTAAGGTGGAGGCCTGCGATCCGCTGTTCCCGCCACTCGAAAGGATTACCGGCATAAACAGGATGAGCACCGCGCTCGCCAATTGGCTTTCGTAGTGTTCCAGCACCGTCGCCGTGAGCAGTTGCCCCAGGAAAAGCACAATCAGCCAGCCGGCGCGTTTCTTTACCAAATGGGGGATGGACACGTCGAGGTAAGGTTCATCCAAGGCCTCCGTACCACCGATACGCTGCATGTCTTCGGTATACTCCTCGTTGGCCAGCCAAAGGATGTCATCGATGGTGACGATGCCCAGCATAATCCCCTGCGAATCGACCACCGGAAGCGCTACCCGATTATTCATCCGGAACACGTTGATGGCATCCTCTTGCGGATCGTTTGCGTTAAGCGAAATCAGGCGGCTGTGCATGATGTCCCGCACCCGCGTTTCCGGGTCGGCCACGAGAATATTACGTATCCGGATATCATCGAGCAACTCGCCATTTTTATCGATGACATAAAGCACATCGATCGTCTCGGAATCCCGTCCGTACTTGCGGATATGTTCAAGCACGCGCGTGATGGTCCAATGCTGTTTTACCGTAATGTAATCCGGCGTCATCAACCGGCCCACACTGTCCTCCGGATAGCCCAATAAAGCCAGTGCTTCCTTGCGCTCGGAAGGGGGTAAAAGAATGATCAATTGCTTCACCACGTCGCCCTTCAAATCACTGAAAAAAGACGTCCGATCATCCGGCGGCATTTCGTTGATCAGCTCCGTAATTTTAGGGACGGAGAGCTTCGTGAAAATCCGCTCTTGTGTGGGGAAATCAAGGATGCCAAAAACGTGGACCGCCCGGTTAATACTAAGCGTCTCGATGAACTTCGCACCGTACTCCGGCAGCTCGTCGATAAGGGCTTCCACGTCCGATATATTCAGGTCATCAAGATACTCCCTGAGTTGCTCCTCACTGCCTTCTGCTAAGAGCATTTCGGTTTGTCCAACCAGCGTATCCAATTCGTCCATGGGCCCTCCTAACTTAAAAACAGTGTCCTACATTGGTGAAAGATTTGGTTGCAAAAGTCGGCTTTTTTTAGGAAAAGAACGAACAAGTCGACATGAAAAAACAGGCGGTGAAGAACGGTGGATGGAAGTGTAGCCGCAACGAATAAAAGACAAAATGTCATCTGCCGAAGGCATTGACCACCCACACCGAGGGGCGCCACCCCGACAGGCTGTCCGTACGGCCGCCACACCACGGCTATCAAGAAATCGCTAGCAGGCGGCGACGCCACGATACGGCGCCACGTCCACAGCCCATGCCGTCACAAACCGAAAGGTACGTCACGTTTTTACGGCACATTCACTTGGGCCTCCCTTGGCCCGTAAATAGGAGACCAGCCACGCACAGAAAAATTTCCCGTATCCAAACTCGAAAAGATAGTGTACTTTAGCTAGCAATTTCCACCAACAACGTCATGTATAGCAAAAATGGAAAACGACATCATTTCTGGCAATTATTTACCATCTATTATTCGCATCGAAGGGATTTATATAAAAAACACTTATAACTGTAAATCAGTTTATATATAAATTTCATATAAACTTTATATTCACAAAAAACAAATTGAAAAGCGTTCATTTTACCAAATATATTAGCAATCCAATATGAGCACTCCATTATATATAAATTACTCACTAATAATCAAATATTTAATATCAATTATATTTTGTTTTCATTCACATTGCACTTTTTCTCAAATTTTCAACGACGACCAGTACCCCCCAAGTGTAAGATGGCGCCAAATACAAACGGAAAATTTCCAATTGATCTACCCGTCATCATTTGAAGATGAGGCGCAGCAGCTGGCTGGAAAACTCATGAAGTTACGCGAACGCGTAAGCGAAACCCTCGGCAAGAAACCCCGGAAAATTTCCATCATTCTGCAAAACCAAACGGTAGAATCCAATGGCAACGTGCAGCTTGCGCCCCGCCGTTCCGAGTTTTACACCACCCCACCCCAACAGGGTGATTTCCAGAAATGGCTAGACAACCTTGCCATCCACGAGCTCCGCCACGTGGTTCAGTTTGACAAATTGACAGGTTATTTACGGGCCCCTTTTTTCGAACAGCTGGCCTTGGCTATCTATGGTGTTACCTTGCCCGCTTGGTTCTTCGAAGGTGATGCGGTCGTGGTCGAGACCGAATTGTCCAACGCTGGGCGCGGCCGCCTCCCTTCGTGGGAAATGCCTTTCCGAACGAACTTGCTTAGTGGAAAAAATTACAGTTACCAGAAAGATTATCTAGGGTCGCTCAAAGACGTCACCCCCGGTTTTTATGAACTCGGTTATTTCATGACCTCCACCCTGCAAGACGAGCATGGTCCGGGCATTCTCGACAGCCTGATGAGCCGCATGGCCAAGCTTCCGATACGCCCTTATAATTTCGCTAATTCGCTCCGCAAATACACCGGCTACGGCACACGGAAATGGCACCAAAAGGTAACCGAAAATCTCTCGGAAAAATGGCATGCCCAAATGCTAGAAAATGCCCCGATGGACTATCCTATTTTGCCCCTGACCCGGGATAGAAAACCGGCGAGTTGGCTGCTGCCGCAAGCGCTACCGGACGGCCGCATCATCGCCCTATATAGGGGCGTGAAAGAGGTGCCTAAAATCGTAATCGTAGATACGTCCGGGCGGCACACCGAGGTGATAAAAACCGGCCGCCAAACCCAGTCCCATTTCGATTATGCCGCCGGTAAAATTGTATGGGATGAGGTGCGTCGGGATAGCCGCTACGGCAAGCGTACATACAGCGTGGTCAACCTGTATGACCTCCACAGCAAGACCTATCGGCAACTTACCCGGAAGAGCAGGTATTTCTCCCCCACGCTGCATCCCGACGGCTTACAGATCGCCACCGTAGCCGTCGACGAAAGTAATAACATCGGCCTGGTTTTGCTCGACACCGAGACCGGATTACCCCTTGCACACTTCCCTGCCCCCGGGAACATCCTGCTGCAAACGCCGTCGTTCAACCCTACCGGCACGAAGGTGGTGGCAACGGGGATTTCTGAAAAAGGCGCAGCCATCATTGAATTGGATATCCCGACAGGCACATACCGCTACCTTCTCGACTGGCAAGCACAGCAAATAGAGCGACCGATCTATGCAGGCGACCGCATCATTTTCAAAGCCCATTTCAACGATATCGATAACGTGTACGCCCTGGATAAACAGGGTGTGGTATACCAGCTTACCAACGCCCACTTCGGTGCATTCAACCCTTCGGTGGACACCGCCGGCAACTCCTTATGGTTCAATAATTACCAAGTGAACGGTTACCGAATCAGCCGGCTAAAAATGAGCGATTTGCCGATAAGCCATTTTAAAGCGCCTGTAAGCCAAAAACCCATTTTTACGACAGAAGATACGTCCGATGTTGAGTTATGGCCTTCTACGGCTTATTACGGCGTCAAAAATCTCGTGAATTTCCATAGTTTGTCGGTAGACAACGGTAATTTCGAAAATATAGGGAATATCAAACCCGGTATCTATTGGCTTTCTGACGACTTGTTGAACACGACGCAGATCCGGCTGGGCTATCAGTACGACAGCGACATCCGTTCCGGCACGTATTCGGCATCGGTGGCGTACCAACGCTTCTTCCCGAAATTCTCACTGGCGTACCTCAACCGCGGCCAGTTGGCCGCGGCCCGGGTAACCAACGGCGAGGCCGTAGACACCGCGCGCATCCGCTGGCGGGAAAACGTTGCAACCCTGCAAATGGACATTCCGCTGGCTTTCTACCGGCTCAACCATGTATTCACCACCGGCGTGAGCGTGGCAACTTCTTATACCAACAGGTATGGATTGAGTGAACCACGGTTCCAAGAGCAGTTCATCAGTGGCATCCGGTTTCCGATGGGTTACCGGGCTTACTTCAACCATAACGTCCGACAGAGCGCGTTGGACGTCGCCCCCCGTTGGGGGCAGCATATAAGCGTCGGTTACCGGCATTTCCCTTTCGACGGCAAACTCAGCGGCGAACACCTCTCTCTCCGTACAGCATTCTATTTCCCGGGCTTATGGCGCAACCATTCGCTGCTTGCTCGGTTCAACTACCAACGGCGCAGTGGCACCTACCAGCTCATCGATGACATCCCGCTGGTAAGTGGCTATGACAGGCTAAAACCGGTACCGGTAGACAATACCCTGTTGTTCAGCTACCGGTTTCCCATCGCCTATCCCGACTGGGCCATCGGCCCGCTGGCCTACATCAAGCGGTTTAAAGGCGGGGTGTTTGCCGACTTCCAGAATGTACGCGCCAATATGCCATTCCAACCCCGCACGTTTGGCATTGGGCTTCGGGCCGATATGAACCTGCTACGGTTTTATCTACCCGATTTCGACATTGGCGTCAAATTGGTTTACGCCAACGAGGCGAGCGCGCCGCAGCGGGTTTTCGCCACGTACAGTATTGGGTACAGTTATTGAGGAAATGGCGCCCTAGGAAATGCCTTATAAAGTTCGGTTATCCCCGAGTCGTTATTGCCATACACTTTAACTTTCAAGTGGAACACAAAAAGCAAATTGCTTTTCCCTGCCCTGAATAATCTGGCTTTTGTAATTCCGCGCTTTGCAGAATTCCTCCATAACATGATGGTCCAATATCCTATTCACGTCATCGAATAGTACTGGGGTTCTTAAATTCTTAAAAAGATCTAGGTTCTTAATTAAACCAGCCCTCAATTCCATCGGTGGGCCATCAACAATAATTAAATCAAAGGGTTTTTCGAGAGCCTCCGCAACGATAGCTCGTTTATACCAGCCATCTTTAATAGGAGCATATAAACAGATGTGGTTTGTATGCCGTTGATATGTATATGCCGTTTGATGTTCAATACTGGTTACGTCAAAATCCCTTAACAGTGCATCAGTACCATTGCCCGATCCAAATTCAAGAATTGTTTTGACCTCGGATTGCTCTTTTATAAATCTCACTGCTTCTTTTTCGATAGACCATCCTCCCAGAGCGTTTTTGACTTGTGCTTTATAAAGATGATACGCAAAAAACTCAAATAACGATTCTTGCGGATATATCTTTAATTGGTCGTTTTGTTCGAGGATCTTATTTAATGCAATAACTAACCGTTGAAGTTCCTCGTCGTTAAGATAAACTTCATTTAGAAAGTTAATATAGACATTCCGCTCCTTATCAGTGAAACTGACCTCCAATTGTTCAAGCTGTCTTGATCCTATGTCATAACTATGCATTGGCTTTTTTCGATTGGTTTATTTCCCCCTCGCCAACACGAGCTTAATATTCCTCAATAATCGTTGCAACAACGAAGCATCCTCGGTGATAATTTCTGCAGTTCCCAGCATCCCGATGGTGAGCCGAATGGATCTATCGGGGGTAATCGGCTCCAGATCCACCCGTGAAAGGAAGATGCTATCCCGGTACGGCACGCTGCTCATCTTTCCAATGGTGCCCCTCAATACCCCATATTGTTCGAATGGATAGCCGTCCAGCTTCACCAATACTTCCAGACCTTTTTTCACCTTACCCATATTGTATTGTGGTACGTTCACTTCGCCGAAAAAGTCCGTGCTGCCCGGGTTGACGTAGAATACTTCCCGCCCCGCCTCGATATACTGCCCCGGCTGGATAATACCTGCATAGGACACCGTGCCGGTCTGCCAGGCCATGAGCACGTACTGGCGCGTCCATTGCTCCGCATCGCTGATGAGACTATTCAGCGCCTGCATGAATTTAGCCTTCTCCTCGGTAATTTGATTGTCCAAGTCCGCCAGCTCCTTCACCTTGGCCGTACTGCTGGCCTCGTTGGACAGCAAAGCCGATTCAGTTTGCCGTAGGGGATGCTGCTTGGCCAGTAATATGGCCTGTGCTTCCTGGAACTCCGCGGGTGAGATCATTTTCTTCTCTGCCAGTGTTTCGTAACGTTTGAAATCCTGTTCGGCAAGCTCGTATTCGCGTCGTTGCAATTCCTGCTGTCGTACCAACTGCGCTCGTTGTCGGGCGATATTTTCAGTATCCTGCCGGATGTATGCCCGCTGTTTCAGGTAGATGCCGCCGGCCGTGGCTGCGCGGTAAGCGAGGTATGACTGGTAGAACGCCTCGTAACTTCCCTGTAGTTCGCCCAGTTGCAATCCGGTAGGGGCGTCTATGGTTACAGGCACTTCAGTGGCGGATGCCCTGTGCAGCTCATCGCGTATCGTGCGGAGCCTTCCCAGCAGCTGCAGTGCCTCTTGATGGTCAGCCGTGCTTTCCATCCATCCCAAAGGCTGGCCTGCCGATACCGAATCGCCTTCCTCCACTAAAACGTCCACCAAGTTGCCAGCTACCCTACTGATCACCGCCTTCGGCGCATTAGCCGCATTTATGCGTACCGGTGCCCACACGATATCGGGATAGCGGATGAAAGCCGCCAAGGCCACAATGCCCAACAATACGACCAACACCCACGTGATGCCCCAGCGCAGCAATCCATGCGGGGGGGTACCAATGATATCCTGGATGTCTTCCGTGTGGATTTCGGATTTAGTGTGGTTGATTGGTGACTGATAATCGGTCTGCTGTTTCATGTCTGCTGTCTGTCGTCCCAAAAAACTAATTCCCCAATTCCAACTGGTTTTTCACCAATTTGTAGTACTCGCCCCGTTTGGCCGCCAGTTCGTGGTGGGTACCCTGTTCCACCACGCCCCCCTTGTCCAGCACGATGATATTGTCCGCGTGGCTCACCGTACTTAACCGATGGGCTACGATAATGGCCGTCCTGTTCTTTAGAAAACCCCTCAAATTATCGATGATCACACGCTCGTTGTTGGCATCAAGCGCGTTTGTTGCCTCATCAAAAAGGATGTATTGTGGGTCCTTGTACACGGCCCGCGCAATCAACAGTCGTTGCCGTTGCCCCTGACTGATGCCTTTGCCTGCGACACCGATCTTGGTCCTCAGGCCGAAGGGCTGCTCCTCGATGAACTCTCCCAGATTAGCCATACGGATGGCCGCTTCTACTTTTTTGCTGTCCGGGTATCCGTCCCCCACGGCAATGTTGTTTTCAATCGTATCGGCAAAGATGAACCCGTCCTGCATCACGACCCCACAGGCATCCCGCCACGTGGCGAAGCCGATCTGGTCCAGTTTATGCTGGCCGACCCGGATTTCGCCCGTTTCCGGTTCGTAGAATCGGAGGATCAGTTTCAGGATGGTGGTCTTGCCACTTCCACTCATTCCCACAATGGCCGTTGTTTTCCCTTCCGGAAAGGTAAGATCGATATCTGTAAGTACCGGTTCGTTGCCCGCACCCGGATAACGGAAAGTAACGTTATGGAGGGTAATACCCTTGTCATTAGGTAAATCACGGAGCCATTCGCGTTCCACCGGCTCCTCGTCCTCCTCCCCGTATATTTCGTTGATCCGTTCCAGACTGATTTTGGCGTCTTGGTAAGACTGGATGAAACCCAGCAGCTGCTCGATCGGGCTGCTCACCATGCCCACAATGTACTGGATGGCCACCATGCCCCCCAGCGTCAGGTCGCCGTCTATCACCGCTTTTGCACTCATGAATGTAATCAAGATACCCTTCAATTGGTTAATCGCCATAGAGCCGGCCTGCTGGTACTGGCTCAGGGCCAGGCTTTTTACTTTGAACTTGAACAACCGCGCCTGTATCCCCTCCCAAATCCAGCGCTTCTGCCGCTCGCTGTTATTCAGCTTGATCTCCTGCATGGCCCCCACCAGCTCCACGATATGGGTCTGATTATCCGATGCGATGGCAAAACGTTTGTGGTCCAGTTCGCGCCTGCGTTTCAAAAACAGCAGTATCCAGCCGGTATAGAGGATGGTGGCAACAGTGAATACCAAGAATATACCGCCGTTGTAGAAGGCAAGCACCAGCCCGAAGACGATGAGGTTTACGAAGGAGAACAAGGTGTTCAGCGTCGAGCCCGTAAGGAACGCCTCGATTCGCTGCTGGTCGGCCATCCGCTGCATGATGTCACCTGTGGTCTTGGTTTCGAAAAACTTCATCGGAAGCTCCATCAGCTTTATCAGTAGATCGGTGAGGATGGAGATATTCACCCGTGTGCTGATATGCAGTAGTATCCACGAGCGGATGAATGCCACGCCCGTCTGCCCGATGAACAGGGCTATCTGGGCGATGAGGATGAGGTGGATAAAATTGACGTTGCGCGTACTGATGCCGATATCCACCACCGATTGGGTTAGGAACGGCGTGATGAGCTGCAGGAGGGTGCCCACCAGCAGACCGAGCAGGAGTTGGATGAACAGCTTCTGGTATACATAAAAGTAACGGAGAACCGTACTCCACCGCATGCCTTCGCCCTCCTCATCATCACCGTGCTCGTAAAACCGTGGGGTCGGGCTAAGTAAAAGTGAAATCCCGCTGTGCATCTCTCGGTGGGCGAACCACTCATCAGAAAATTCCTCACCAGTGAGTTTCCGCTTTCCATTAGCCGGATCCGCGACGCGGTACGCATCCCGCCCGATTTCATAAAGAACCACAAAATGATTCTGCCGCCAGTGAAGGATACAAGGAAGTGGGGTTTTGGAGAGTTGTTCGAGCGTCAATTTCACTCCCTGCGTGCGGAAGCCGATTTTTTCTGCCGCTTCACTGATACCCAATAGGTTTACCCCGCCTTTGGTTACCTGACAGAGTTGACGCAAGCGGTAGATGTCTGTGTTAAGGCCATAATGTTTACACACCATGCGCAGACAGGTGGCCCCGCAATCCATCTGGTCTTGTTGGCGATAATGGGAGAAAGGTCTCAAGTGTTAATTTGGTTAAATAGGTGAGGTCTCATGTCCATAATAGAATCAATAATGTCTTTCCTTGTATTTGATAACCTGATCATCAGCTTCTTTTCCTTCAAGTGTATGGCAATCAAGACTATCTTGCCAAGTAATACGCCACCATTGATTGAAAAAAATCATACAACTTCGAAGGAGAATAGAACTTGTACTTTTTGTTAAATTGCAAAACCTCATTTAGAACCACGCAGCATTCCTCTATTTCAATTTTGGTTAGATTTTGATGGCTCATCATTTTGTTAATCAGCTGCATACCTTGTGAGCCCTTTTTGACACCCATTTTTGCAAACTGTTGCTCGCGAACCTGTTGTCCAAAAATATACTGATCTTTCTTTTTATTATTGGATATTTGCTCTTTATGCACCCGATAATTAACTAAGGTTTGCGGAATATTATAGATTGGAAACCAACATGCACACCTACGAACGAAGTCATAATCGGAAGAATATATATATCTCGTATTATATAGGAGACCATGCTTTACTATCAAGTGTCTTCTAATCATGATACTTGACTGTAACATACAGTTATTCTGTAATAACCAGATTTTAAAATCCATATAAGTTGAGGGTCCCTTACAAGTATAAAGATAACCGCCTCCGTGGTCGATAGCGTTATAATGGCTCCCTATGGCCCCTATCCTTTTCTTTTTCTCGAGATAATCATACTGGGCCAACAATCGTCCGGGCAGAGCTATGTCATCTGAGTCCATCATGGCGATGTATTTTCCGGAAGCCACCAAAATACCAGTGTTTCGAGCAGGATAATTGCCGTAATTTTGTTCGTGTCTAACTAGCTTAATTCGATCGTCGCAAATTTCAAGAATTGCATTTGTAGTACCGTCCGTCGACCCGTCGTCCACGACAATCAGTTCAAAATCATTAAATGTTTGATTTAATATGCTTTTGATCGCCTCCGCAACATACTTTTCAACATTGAAACAGGGCATCACTATTGAAATCGGGACCCGGTATCTTGCCATACATCGTCAGTTAATGTTCTGAATATTCAAGAGCTTTAGTTTTTCAACAACGGACTCAACTTTAACCAAAGTTCGGCATATCAACTTGCAAAGTTCTGTTTTACCGTTTTAACCACATTAAGAATCTTATGATGAGAAGCATAGGGGTGCTGTGAGGGGTTTTGCAAAAAATCATCTCTCTCTGGTATGGAGATATAGGGGCTTAAAAGCATTTTATGTGTTGTCAAATTACATATATTATAAAAGAAATAGGATTTTTCGCTCGCTGATGGGGAAAAGTCTATAATTTTATCAAAAATATTTTTGAATATTATCAAAAATGGCGCATCATCGACGTAGTCAATCCAATAAAGATTGTCAATTACCGACACCACATTATTAAAAGATCTTGCGCCGCCGAATACTATGGATGCGCCTAGATAATGTGCTTCGATGATATCAGAAAAAAATTTTGATTTGTTGTAGTTTGGCGCAAATTCGTGATGCTCAAAAACGACCACGATAACATCGTTGTCGTCTTTCGAAGCCTTTTCAATCACCTGCTTAAATAGGTCCCAATCTAATTCTTCAGGCTTATTCTTTGTCTCAATGAAGGAAAGGTCAAACTCGTTTCGATTTCGAAACTCGTTGGCGACAGATCTCCGAGTGGCATTTTTTTGATTCGAATCAGTTAAAAAAACAAATGAAGACACTTTGAAGTCTTCGTTGGAGACGCGATGAATAGGCAAATTTATTTGCTTGTAAAAGTCGGCTACTTGGCTTAAAGAACCAAGCCTATTTTTCGAGAACTGAAAGATTTTATCGACGTACCCCTTTTCGTTATTGCTTAGGCTTACATCTGAATAGCCGAATTCTCTTTGTGTGCAAATAAAGGGGTGAAACACCATCTTTTTTTGGGTTAAATGCGATAACTTAACATCAACCGTAAACAGCGCGTTATTATTGATGGCATTTTCTTCTAAAATTTGACCGAAAAATTTTTTAAAAATCACCATGAAATGGGTGCCGTTAAACAGATCGATCCAAAATAGTTCTGAAGAGACCTTCACCGAAAAATTGAACCAACTGACCCCCCCCAGGAGTAAATCCGCATCTCGCCGCTTTGCTTCATTTATTCCATTCAGAAGTAATGTTTCTGAATAATCGTCGGTAAATTGAATATCGTCCTCTCCAACAATAATTAGCTCCGTGTCGTCGCGCAACGCCTTCTTTACAATACGTCGAAGAGAAAGCCATAGGCCCAAGCATTATGGAAATTGCTAAAATATATAAGGAGAAAAAAGCCGATATACCAACTTTCTTAAAAGGAGATGCCGAACCTATAGTAGACCCGGCTCAGTTTGAAGTAATGAAAACCAACTTTTATATTACCAAAACCTTTACGGATGAAGAGCTAAAGGCCGTTGAAGCCTATATGTACAGCTACGCGAAGTAAATTTTTTAGCTTCGGAGAAGCGTAATATTTATAGAGAATATAATACGATATTGAATTTTAGCTCCGGAGGAGCGGCATAATAATTATCCCGCTCCTCCGGAGCTTTTTTATAGCT
>NZ_JBMQOC010000037.1:0-7174 GCF_053550995.1 Parapedobacter sp. | reverse complement strand
GTGTTTCGAAGTCCTCCCGACCCACCCTATTTTAGCTATTGTTAATAAGCGTACTTGGCTATCTTATCGATTTGGTTATTGTCTTTGGTAAATACCAATATCGGTTGATAGGTGTCTGCCTCTTCTTCAGTCACTTTAAAAAAGCTAAGAATGTGAACCGTGTCGCCTACCTTGGCGTGCAAGGCAGCGCCCCCATTCATGCACACCTCACCACTACCGCGTTTTCCGGGAAGTACGTATGTCATGATACGGCTGCCATTTATGGCGTTGTTGATATACACTTGCTCATATTTCTTTATTTGAGCGGCATCTAGCAAATCGGCATCCACGGTTATCGATCCGTTGTATGCGACATTTGCTTCTGTTACTTTAACCGTGTGGATTTTTGATTTTAAAATAGTTAACTCCATATTATTTGTGTGTTTCCCTTTTGTTGTATTATGCTGTCTTCGCCTGTTTGTTTGGCTTGTCGGTCGTCTCTAGTACAATTTCCTTGCCGTATTGCATGACGACATGGTGTTTATGGTGGCAATGAAAGGTGAACTGGTAAGGCATATCGGGGTTTATCGGGTGATTACCGATACATGTGACTCGGTATTCCTCACGTCCGTTTGCCGCATATTTGATAACGATTAGCGCGTTGCTATCCTCGTCCCGTTGGAGGATAAACCAAGCCCCTTCGCCGATACCGCCTAACCATTGGGCAGTAATAGGCACCGTTTTCGGGCGCGTAGGTTCCGCTATGCTGCCTGGTTCACCATCGCAGGGCAGCTTTTTAGATTTACCGGTCGAAAAGTTATGCGTGAGCTGGTCTATCTGAAATCCCAGCGAGCGCCAGCGGCTCATCCGCATGGTTTCCAATTCACCGTCGTGGTAACAATAAATCGTCTTATCGGGCGATGCATTAACTACATTGCTCATCGGACTTGGTTTGATACTTTCCGGTAAGGTAATCCGTCGCCGTGCCGGGTGGCCAATTACGTATCCTGCCAATAACACTTGGGCCACATAGCGTGAACAACTGTTATTTCCGGAAGCAATGGCTCCATATTTTATCGGACCTTGCTCGACAATGTGGCTGGCAAAGCGGTGCGCAGCCACATAAGACAAGCCTTTGGCAATGGAAAAAAATAACCTGCCTCCGCCATGGGTTGCATCCTCGATTTGGTGCAATTCATCCAAAATCACATCCAAATTGACAATATGGCCCTTCTTATCAATTTGTGCTCGGGTTTCCAATGCGAGCCGCGGATCTGATTCGACAGAACGCGCACGGCCATAGCCGCGTGGCGTAATATACCTGCCGAAATCAAAATAGGCCAGCGATCCTGTTTTCCGATGTATCAGCACCATGGCTGCATGACCTACCTTGAAGTTCAGGTTTTTTACGACACCGAGTTGTTTAAGTATGGCCATCCACCGTTCATCGCCGCGCGCCGTCTGATCTGGCCAAGCCATGACCAATGCCAAGTCTTGGTTTTCTTCCAACTTACCCTCCATTCACGGATATTTTTTCCTCGGCGGTGAAATAACCGTCAAAATCTGTAAAGAATTGGGAATTTGCGTTTGTTGGCATATGCGGGACTCTTTGTATTGGGAAACTTACGAAATCAATTTGATATTTATCGCGAAAATATGGTAAAAATTGTCATTTTTGCAATCCTATACATAATTGAACCCCCATATGGAAAGAATTAATCACCGAGGCATTACGAAACCATTATTGTTTTTCCTATCAGTTATCTTGTTGTTTGCCAGTTATTCGTGTAACAAGCGGAGCGGCCAACCACGGTTGTTGGTCTTTAGTAAGACGGCGGCGTTTTACCACGAATCGATACCCGCTGGAAATGCGGCATTGATCAAACTCGCTACCGAAAACGGATATGCTATCGATACAACTACCAATGCGGAATGGTTCAATGAAGATAGTTTGAAGAATTATTCAGCGGTTATTTTTCTTAGTACCACGGGTGATGTACTTAACCATTACCAAGAAGCTGCATTTGAGCGGTATATCCAAGCCGGAGGGGGCTTTGTGGGTATCCACGCGGCATCAGACACCGAGTATGATTGGGGCTGGTTCGGTCGGTTGGTAGGTGGCTATTTCAAAGGCCATCCGCATCCACAGGAAGCCACATTTCATGTTGTCGATTCGCTACACCCGGCTACCCAAGGCCTTCCGGGCACGTTCAATTATAACGACGAATGGTATAATTTCAAGAAACTTAACCCAGAAAACAACGTATTGGTAACGATTGATGAGAGCAGTTACGAAGGTGGGGATAACGGCGAAGAACATCCCATGGTTTGGTATCATGAATACGACGGCGGGAGGTCATTCTATACCGCATTGGGGCATTCGGAAGCATCGTTCAGCGATTCCGTCCATCTCAAGTTGATATTGGGTGGTATCAAGTATGCGGTTGGAAAAAACCTGAAGCTTGATTATAGCAAGGCCAAGGCACAACTTGTGCCCAATCCACAGCGGTTTGTAAAAAAGCAGTTGCTCACGGGGTCGCTTTTCGAGCCAACGGAGATGGCCATTTTGCCCAATGATGATATCCTTGTCGCCCAACGGCGTGGCGAGTTGATGCTGTTCCAGCAGGATAGCCAAACCGTGAAGCAGGTAGGGTTCCTCGATGTATACCACCAATCGGGGGTTCCGAATGTCAACGCGGAAGAAGGTTTTATGGGACTGGCGCTAGATCCGGATTACGAAACGAATAAATACCTTTACGCGTTTTACAGTCCGGTCGACACCTCCGTAAACCGCTTATCGCGATTTGTTTACGATGATGGCAAGCTCGATATGGCATCTGAGCAGGTTATCCTTCAGTTTTATTCGCAACGCCAGATTTGCTGCCATACGGGGGGCTCCATTGCGTTTGGCGGCGATGGGTTGCTCTACCTGTCTACGGGCGACAATTCCACGCCGTTTGACCAGCCGGATCCGTCTACCTATAAAAGCCACGGTTTTGCCCCGTTGGACGGCCGTGCGGGATATGAACAGTATGATGTGCGCCGTTCGTCTGGGAATACCAATGATTTACGGGGTAAAATACTACGCATCGACGTGCAGGCCGACGGCACCTACGATATACCCGAGGGTAACTTGTTCCCTGAAGGGACAGCGAAAACGCGCCCGGAGATTTATGTGATGGGCAATCGCAACCCTTATCGTATTTCCGTTGACCAGAAAACAGGGTTTCTTTATTGGGGGGAAGTGGGGCCGGATGCAGCTAACGATAGCTTGGCGACCCGCGGACCGCGCGGGTATGATGAGGTGAACCAGGCCCGTAAGGCAGGCTTCTTTGGATGGCCGTTTTTTATAGGTGATAATTACCCTTATCGGTCATTTAATTACACGACCGGCGAATCCGGCGAACCTTTTGATCCAGCGAAGCCGGAAAACAATTCACCCAATAATACGGGTTTACAGCTATTGCCTCCAGCGCAACCGGCATTTATATGGTATCCGTATGCAGCATCGCCACAATTCCCCCAAGTGGGAACCGGTGGGCGCAACGCCATGGCCGGCCCCGTGTATTATACCGACATGTTCCCTGAGGCGACGCGTTACCCAGACTACTATGACGGCAAGTTGTTTATATACGATTGGATCCGAGGGTGGATCAAAGCGGTTACGTTGCTGCCGAACGGTGACTTCGATAAGATGGAACCTTTCATGGAAGGTGCATCATTCGCCAATCCGATTGATATGGAAGTGGGAAAGGACGGCAAGATTTATATATTGGAGTATGGTAGGGGATGGTTTGCAAAGAATGATGATGCCGGTATTTCACGCATTGACTATATTGGGGGTAACCTTCCCCCTCAGGTGGGTGATATCGAGGTCGAAAAGTCAAACGGCGCCACGCCGTTCACCGTAAATGCTACCGTAACCGCCACTGACTATGAGGATGACCGACTTACGTATACCTGGAAGATAGGCGACATTACCCTCGAAACCAGTGAGCCGGTACTTAGCTATACATTGGATGACCGGGGGGAGTATGCAATTAGTGTTACGGTATCTGATGGCAAGGGGCATGCAGACAGCAATCCGGTGTCGGTTTATGCGGGCAATGAAAACCCAGTCGTGGATATTTTGCTTTCGAATACCTCTGGTGTTTATACACCTGGGGAACATATCGAGTATACAGTGACCGTGGACGACCACGGCCGCGCCATTGATACATCCAATCTGGTGATAGCCGTAGATTATATTACTGGTTCGGATATGGCCGGTGCGTCGTTGGGGCATCAACAGGTGTCGGAAATCGTACTTGGGCGTAGTCTGATGATGGCCTCAGATTGCCAGTCGTGCCATAAAATCGACGAACCGAGTGTCGGTCCGTCATATCGAGAAGTTGCATTGCGCTATCGAAACGAGAAAGACGCTTCGTCCTATCTGGCACAGAAGATTATGCAAGGAGGTAGTGGTGTGTGGGGGGAGGTTGCCATGGCCGCACACCCGGATATGAAAGACGCGGAAGCACGGCAGATCGTACGCTGGATTATGTCATTGGCCGATGATGAAAGCGGTAAGCCCAAGTCATTACCTGCGAAGGGTACGATTGTCGCTAAAAAACGAGGCGAGGGTGATAAGGAAACCGTATTGCGTATTCACGCGCAATATACCAACTCACCGGGGATGGGCGTTAAACCGTTGAGTGGCTCGAAAGCGGTCGATTTGAAATTGAAAGGAAGCGAATGATACCGGTTATTATTCGGTAACCGATGAATGAGCAAGGTAGACCTTGCTCATTTTTTTTGTCTTTATCCTACCTAACTTCCTGTTTGTCCTTTTTACGAAACAGCGGGACCTAAACCGGGCTTCGTAGATGTTTTGTATATGCAAATCTGATGAGGTGTATATGCTGTGTAATGGGTTACGGATTGGCCGGGATTACTTCACACGGTATTTTTGCAATCCACGTTATTCCATCACATGCATCGCATTTCATTGATATTTATTTCATGGATTCTGTGGGCTGTCTCCGTACAAGCCCAAACATATGTATCGCCCGATGGCACTGGTGGAGGCACTTCATGGGCTGATGCCAGTAGCTTGGCCGACGCCCTGGCCGACGCATCGGATGGCGACGAATTGTGGCTGCGGAACGGGGTGTATGATATTACAACAACTTTGTCTGTAACGCAAAGCTTGGCCATCAATGGTGGATATACGGGTGTTGGACCCAGTCGGGATATTGATAATAGCGCTTCCGTATTGGATGGCGGTGGGATAACCCAAATCATGGAGATCGATGCCGAAGGTGTTGAAATTGATGGGTTGGTTTTTTTGGAGGGTTTTGCTGCAACAGGAGTTCATGTAAATGATGGTTCCGGCGGGGGAGCCATTTATGTCAGTAGCAACAATGTAACGATCACCAACTCCATTTTTAGGAATAATGTGTCCGCACACCGCATAGGTTCGGGAGCCATATACCTATGGTCGTGTGATGATATTCAGATAACGGATTGCTTATTTGAAAACAATCGGGTAGTAGAAAACAGGAGCACCGTTGGGAATATGGGAGGAGGAGCCATTCATATCCGTTTTGGAAAGAATACTCGGCTGACTAACACCACGTTTAAGAATAATTATTCGCGATATGCAGGTGGGGCTATACATGATTGGGCAGAGAACACCCAATTTGAGAATTGTGTTTTTGAGAATAATGAGAGTGATGGGAACGGTGGGGGATTATTTATACGCTCAGATTCCACGACCTTTAACAGTTGCCTATTTGAAGGCAACCAAGCGGTGGATGGCGGTGGTGCATACCTCTCTAATGATAATAGTCGTTTTACCAATTCCATATTCCGGAACAATGAAGCATCGAATAATGGTGGAGGGATAGCTACTAATTTTGGAGGAATCGAAATTACCACATCGCGCTTTGAAGGAAATCGTAGTTTGGGTAATGGTGGAGCTATTTATAATCATCGATTTGCAACACCCTCCGTTATAGAACGGGTCCAGTTCTCGGAAAACACCGCAGATCAAGGAGGCGCTATCTATAACTATAGCGAAGACGGGTTAAAAATTGTAAATGCGTTGTTTGTTGCCAATCAGGCAGCGGACAAAGGCGGGGCGATTTTCAATAACCAATTTATTGAAGTTGCCAATACCACCTTCGTGCGGAATACAAACACCGCGTTTATCATACCCAGCTTGCAACAGTCGGAATATTCCCGTTACGAAACCAGTATTTTCAATTCGATTTTCTATTTGAATACGGCAAAGAGCGGAGGATACCGGGCGGATATCCATTCCGAAAATTTGAATATGGATTTAAGCACGCAGGATGTCCGCCGAAACATATTACAAGAATATACAGGAACAAATAATCAGGTGGGGGTTGATCCCTTATTTCTTAATAACACTGATGATTTTAAATTACAAACTGCTAGTCCGGCCATTGACGCAGGCAGAGCTGCACTGTTTAATGAGGTTTCGGATATAAACGCCGGCGCAACGACAGATCTAGGCGACAACCCGAGGAACCAGGGAGCGAATATTGATATAGGAGCATATGAAATTGATCCATCCACGATCGCTATCCCAACATGTACAATGGTAACAGCGCCAACGGATGGTGCTAATGATATTGCGGTGGATGCAGCAATTACGTGGAATACAGCGACCGATGCTACTGCATATCGCATTTCAATTGGCACAATGACCGGCGGTACGGACGTGGTTGACGGTGTGGAAGTAACCGGCACATCTTATATTCATGATGGAGATTGGGAGGAAGGTACCACTTACTTTGTTACGGTGGTTCCATTCAATGCTGCGGGTGAAGCCGAGGGTTGCTCGGAAATCAGCTTTACAATCGAAGAATTACCGGAAGTGCCGGAGTGTACGGTGATTACAGTGCCGTCGGATGGTGCCACGGGCGTGGCGCTTGATGCGGAGATCGCATGGGAAGCGGCAGCCGGGGTTACGGGCTACCGCGCCTTTATCGGCACGGCACCCGTGGGCACGGATGTGGTGGATGGCATCGAAGTAACCGGGTTGGTATATACCCCGGCTACCGACTGGGAGGAAAACACGACGTATTATGTAACCGTGATCCCTTATAACGCTGCCGGGGAAGCGGAAGGCTGTACGGAAATCAGTTTCACAACCACAACGCTTTTGGTTGCACCTGAATGCACCACG